>QHWL01000037.1:0-8592 GCA_003222555.1 Acidobacteriota bacterium
GGGCTTCGGGGCGCGATCGAGGCACTTGACGATCGTGGCAGCGATCCGGTTGAGCGCCACGACGTGGACGGCGCCGCCCCGCGCGATGGCTTCGCGGGGCATCCCAAACACCACGCACGAGCTCTCATCTTCTGCAATCGTTTCCTGCCCGGCCCGCCGAAGGGCGACCATCCCGTCCGCGCCGTCACGCCCCATTCCGGTCAGCAGGACACCGACGACGGAAATGCGGCGGAGCCGCGCCAGCGAGTGAAACAGAACGTCCACCGCGGGTCGCTGGTGGCCCACTGGCGGCCCCCGGCGCACCCCCGTGCGCAGCCGCCCCCCCTGGTGCTCGACGATCAAATGATGGCCAGCGGGGGCCACAACGGCGACACCATGGCTCAACGGCTCGCCATCAGTCGCCATCACCACGCGCATCGGGCAGACCTCGTTCAACCGTTCGGCAAACAAGCGGATGAACAGCGCCGGCATGTGCTGCACGATCACGATCGGTGGCGTATCGATGGGCAACTGCGTCAGCAGTGCCTCCAGCGCCTGGGGGCCGCCGGTCGACGCGCCGATCGCAATCAGCCCGCTGACGGGCCGGCTGATTTTGAGGTGCGCGGCTCCTGCGGTCGCGTGAACCCGAGGCGTCGGCCGGGGATGAACCTGAGACGCGCGCAACTGGCGGATTCGCGTCTTCAGCCGGCTGGCGAGGGCGACGACCGAGCGCGGGTCCACCGGCTTCGGGATCACTTCGACGGCACCCGCCCGCAGGGCCTCCAGGCTCAGCGCAGATCCCGACGGCGTGTGCGAGCTGACGATGATGACCGGAATCGGCTGATGCTTCATCAAGTGCCGCAGGAAGGCCAGGCCGTCCATTTTCGGCATCTCGATGTCCAAGGTGATGACATCCGGGCGGTGCTGCGCAATGAGCTTACTTGCGCTGAAGGCGTCGGCGGCCTCAGCAACGACCTCGATGTCGGGCTCTCCTCGCAGAGCGCCGGACAGCATCCGTCGGCTGGTGGCCGAGTCGTCGACGACCAGCACGCGGGTTTTTCGCTGGGTCGACACCATCAGCCGTTCGACGGCCGAACCCGAATCCTCCACGGCAGATCGTCCACGCACAGCCGGTAACCTTGCTCTGGCTCTCCGCTTGGATCGGCCAGGGGACTCCAGTCGAGCGGCAGGCGGCTTACCTTGGGAGGCTCCAGGTTGAATGCCTGGCTGCCGCTCAGGTCGGTCAGCCACGCACCACAGATCATGTTCGCAAATTCTCCGATGCCGTCGAACACTTGATGTTCGCGCAGCTCAACCTCGTGCAGCTGGACCTCCTGGGACAGGCCCAGCAACGATGCCACCAGATGGCGGGCGAGGCGCACGGGCACTATGATTTCCATCGTTCCGGAAAACGCCGACCCGGTGAAGGTGAGCGACGCCTCCACCCATTCCGACAACTTTGGTCGGTCAACCCGCCCTGATACCTCCCGGGCGGAGCGGCCGTCTCGGCGTTTTAGCTCCGGAAATGGCGTCTCGATGAGCTGCTCGACCGGCGGGGCCAGGTGCTGGACGAGCGCGGCGAACCGATCTGGCTCGCACGATTCGACGAACGCGAAGAACGAGTTTTCGCACACCTCGACGATCGCGACAAAGAGCGCATCGACCGCGTCAGCGGTTATGGGTGCTGGCGATTCGTGATAGGACATCGCGCACGACCTCCGGGCGAAACGGCTTCCGAATGTAAAGGTTCACGTTCAGTTCCCGCACTTCCTCCTGGCGCAGCCGCGATCCGTCTGTCGAGATGACGATGCGCAGGATGTCTTTCCAGGCTTCTCGTCTGGCGATCTCGGTGAGCAGTTCGTACCCCGTCATGACCGGCATATTGATGTCGGTGAAGACTGCGTGCACCATGCAGGTCTCCAGGATGTGCAGCGCCTCGAGGCCGTTGGTGGCCTCATAAACTGTCCCGAGAGGCAGTTCCGTGAGATCCACGACCCGGCGGATCATGGTTCTCATCGTCGCCGAATCGTCCACAATCAGAATGTTGAGCGGTCGTGTCTCCGCCACTGCCGCCGTCTGCTCCGCCATCGGTCCTCCTCGACCTAGAAGTCCGTTATCACGCGGCCGTCCACTTTCACGGTGACCTGGCCGTTGGCGACGGCCACTGTGACCGTCCGGGGCGCCGAGCCTCCGACCTCCTCGCCTTCGATCAGGATGCCGTTGCGCCACAGCACACGTCGCGCAGCCAGAACATTGCGCCGGCCCACGTTGAGAATCCCTTCCGATCCGTGCCCGGCGACGTCTGCGCCACCCACGATCCGCACCTTGCACCGCTTTTTCTGGGCCCCGAGACTGTAGGCCGCATGAAACAGCAGCGGAATGCCGGAATCGGAGAACACCGCGGGCTCCACTCTGGCGCGCTCGGCATTGATCTTTGCGTCGGGCAACAGGAAGTGCAGCATGCCCGCAATGCCGGCTGCCGGCTCCGTCAAACAGACGGCGACACAGCTTCCCAGCGCGACGGTGGTGATCATGTCTTCCGGTTTGTCGGAGACCGCGAACTCGCCGATGCCCACACGCAGCCACCGTGCCTCGGTCGGAAGCGGTGCCACCTTGGGCTTCGCCTGCCGGAAATCGTCGTCGCGACGAGGGACGGCTCCGTGAGGGCTCTCTCTTGTCACGGGCCCGCCCGCCGGTAAACGCCTGGCACGCACCAGCGCAACCCGTGTTTGATCTCGCTCAGCCCCTCGGAGTGGGACAGGAACAGGTAGCCACCCGGCGTCAAGTGCCGCTCGAGCATGCCGACGACACGCTGCCGCGCCTCGCAATCGAAGTAGATCATCACGTTCCGGCAGAAGATAAAGTCGAAGGTGGCTCTCAGGCTGGTGACCTCGATGAGATTCAGCTCCCGGAAGTCGATGAGCCTGCGCACCGAGCGCTTCAACCGCACCAGCCCTTCCTGCTCGCCGATCCCTCGCTCGAAGTGACGCCGCAGGGTGGCTTGAGGCAAGTGAGCCACCCGACCCATCGGGTACACCCCGATACGCGCGGTCTGGATCGCCTGCCTCGAGAGATCCGAGGCCAGGAGGCGAATCCGATCATGTTGGGCGATTGGCACCCGGTCGAGGAGTGTGATGGCAATCGAGTACGCTTCGTCGCCAGTCGAACAGGCGGCGCTCCAGCCGGCAATCGGCCGTGAGGCTCGTCTGGTCAGCAGCGCCGGAACGACACGATTGGCCAGGAAGTGAAAATGGTCGGCCTCGCGAAAGAAACTCGTGTGATTGGTGGTGATGGCGTCGAGCACAGCCGTGAGCTCTGTGCCGGACTGGTCGCGCTTGAGATGCTTCAGATAGTCCGCAAACGTGGCGAACCCTCCCTGCCGCAGCCGTTTCTGAAGGCGGGCCATGACCATGGCCCGCTTGGAATCGCGCAGGGCGATGCCGCTCTTGGCGTACACCAGCTCTGATATCTTCCGCATATCGCTGTTGGTCAACCGGGAGGCCGCTGTTTCCACTTCAGACACGAACGAGCTCCTCGTCGGCGCCCAGCATCGAATCCAGATTCAACAGGATCTTGACCGTTCCCTTGATCTTCGCCAGCGCCTGCACGCAGTTGCCGTCGGCGACTTCGCCAAAATCGGGGGGCTCTGCGAGCTCATCGGCCGAAATGTTCATCACGTCGGACACTGAATCGACCACGACCCCCATCAGGACGGCGCCGCCGCTCTTTACCGCCACGTCGACGACGATAATGCACGTCCGTTCGGAATAGTCCTTGGCCGCCATCCCGAACTTCAACCGCAGATCCACAACCGGGATGACCTTCCCTCGCAGATTGATGACGCCCTTGACGTAGGAGGGCAGCTGCGGCACGGTCGTAATGTCCATGACCTTGATGATCTCGCGCACCTTGAGCACCGACACCGCATACTCTTCGGCATCCAGGACGAAGGTCAGGTACTTGCCGGCAAATGCCTGCGTTGTCGCCGCGGCCGGCTCGACTGCCCTCCCGTCGCTCGTCACGGCGTTCATTGTTCCGTTTCCTTTCGGCAGACGCTGCGCCAACGAGCGGCTCGCTCACGCCGCATACGATGGCGCCTCTCGGTGCTTCAGGCGCATGAGCCCGCGAGCATCCAGAATGAGGCTGATCCGGCCGTCGGCCAGGATGGCGCCACCGGCGACTCCGGCAATGTTCACGAGCGCTTCTCCGAGCGACTTGATCACGATCTCCTGCTTGCCGAGTAATTGATCGACCATCAGGGCCATGTGCCGCGGGTGGTCCTCGAGCACGATCACCACAGCCTCGTCCGGGTTCGTCACGGCGGCCGGGATGCGGAACAAGTCCGCCAACCGAACCAGCGGCAGCAGCTCCTCGCGCACCTGCACGACCCAGCCCTGCCCAGGAATGAAGTGTGTTCGATCGGGGGCGGGGCGAAGCGACTCGCGGACGACGAATGTCGGCAGCACGAACCGCTGGGCACCAACGCTCAGAAGAAGACCTTCAATGGTGGCCAGCGTCAACGGCAGCTTGATGAGGAACGTCGCGCCCACGTCCGGAGAGCTCCGGATCTCAATCCGGCCCCGCAGCGTCTCGACGTTCCGGCGCACGACGTCCATGCCGATGCCGCGACCCGAGATCTCGGTGAGCTCGCTGGCGGTGGAAAATCCCGGCCGGAAAATCAACGCGTGAATCTCCGACTCCGACAGCGCTGTGCCAGGTTCGACCAGCTTTTGCGCCACGGCTTTGCGATGGATCCTCTCCGTGTCGAGCCCGGAGCCGTCGTCGGCGACGGCGATGACAACGTTGCCGCCCTCGTGATAGGCGGTGAGCGACAGCCGTCCCTGCGGCGGCTTGCCGGCGCGGCGGCGAGTGTCGGCATCCTCGATGCCGTGATCGACGCTGTTCCGCAGCATGTGCATCAGCGGATCGCTGATTTCCTCGACGACCTTGCGATCGAGCTCCGTGTCTTCGCCGGAGACGACCAGGTCGAGGGCTTTGCCTGATTTTTGACTGAGGTCGCGCACGAGCCGGCTCATTCGCTGAAACGTCTGACGGATCGGTACCAGCCGCATGGCAATGGATCCCCGCTGCAGCTCGCTGGTGATCCGATGGAGCTGCGCGAGATTGCGATTGAGACGCTCGTCGGTCTTCCCGAGCACGTGCGGATCCTCATGAATCATCGACTGCACGATCGCCAGTTCCCCGACGAGATCGACGAGGCTGTCGAGCTTACGCGTGTCGACCTTGACGGTCGCTTGACTCGATCCGCCCTCGAGTCCGATCCGGCGTCCGCCTTGCGGCGATTCCTGGGCATCGTAGGCATGTGGCGCTGGCGAAAACTCTTGATCGGCCGGCGCGGCTTCGCTGAGGTGATCCAGAGCGGTGATGAGGACCGCACAGCGATCGTGAAAATCGCTGCCATCATGCCCGGCCAGGCGACCCTCGACGTCGCGCATCATGCCGGTCAGCAGATCGACCGACGCGAGAATGAGCTCGATCTCGGCAGCGCGAATGCGATGCTCCCCGAAACGAGCGCGATCCAGCAGATTCTCGACCCGGTGCGCGAGCTCTTCGACGCTGGCGAGGCCCAGCGCGCCCGCACCTGCCTTGATGGTGTGGAACGGCCGAAACACGTCGTTGAGCGCCTTCCGGTCCTCGGGCGACGCCTCGAGCGTCAGGACGCTCGCCTCAAGCGAGCTGAGGTGATCGAATGTCTCGGAGAGGAAAATGGTGGCGAGTTCGGGGTCGGCTTCAAGAGCAGCCAGATCGGGATCGGCCATGAGCGCACGCCCTCATATCAGAATTTGCCGTACGTGCCCGTGTCACCCAACGCCGCCCGCTCCTCCGCGGAAGCGTTGTAGGGGCGAGTCGGCTGACGGCCGACCGGCAGCAGCGTCGCCGTGCGCGTGCGGGTCGATTTCGCCTGGGTCGGGGTATGCGTCGGCCGCGCGTCGCTGCGGCCGACCATCGTTTCCAGCCGCTCCACGAGTCCCATCGTGACGTCCGCCTGAGTGTTCAGCTGCTCGCACGCGGCGGCGCATTCTTCGGCCGTTGCGGCCGTCGTCTGCGTCACCCGTTCCATTTGGCGGATCGATTGCACAACCTGGTCGATACCGAGCGCCTGCTGTTTGCTGGCGACACTCACGTTGTCCACGAGGCCTTTGACGTCGGTCACTCGCTGGGTGATGGCCGCAAACGCTTCCGCCACCTGCACGACCTTTTGACCTCCCTCACCGGAGCTGGTGATGGCCTCCTCGATAAGTCCCGCCGTGTCCTTGGCGGCCTGGGCGGATCGCTGCGCCAGACTGCGGACTTCATCGGCCACGACCGCAAAGCCCATACCCGCTTCACCTGCGCGAGCCGCCTCGACGGCGGCATTCAACGCCAGGATGTTGGTCTGAAACGCAATCTCGTCGATGGTCTTGATGATTTTCGAGACGCGGTTGCTTGAATCCTTGATGCTCGTCATCGAGCTGACCATGTCGCCCAGAGCTTTGTTGGCGCTCTCGACGACGCGCGCCGCCTCGGCCATGAGCGCGGCGGCTTGATGGGATGACTCGGCGTTTGTTCGAGTCATCGACGCCATTTCCTCCATCGACGCTGAGTTCTCTTCAAGCGAGGCGGCCTGCTCGGCCGCGCCCTGCGACATCGACTGGGCAGACACCGACAGCTGCGATGAGGCATCGACCACGAGCTGCGTACCCTCGCCGAGCTCTCGGGACACGCCGCCGAGGCTCGTGTTGATGGTTCGAACCAGCCAGACGACGAGGAGGCCAATGACGAGGGCCAGCACGATGACGGTCGCGGTGAGCAGTCGCGACTGCGAATACGCAGTAGCGGCCTCATTACTCGCCTCGGACATGGACTCATCGTGACGCCGCACGATGCCTTGGGCTGTGTCCTCGGCGGACTTGAGGAGCGGGCTGGCGGTGGCCGTAATGATCTGTTGGGCGGTGGCGAAGCTGCCGCTGTCGCTCAGCGCGACGACTTGAGCGTGAATGGTCTTCCACTCGCTCAAGCTTTGCCGCAGCGCCCTCGCGGCGGCCCCGTCCGCTTCGCTCGTGAGCAAGGCGGCGAGGTCGTCAACCTGCCGGCTCGCGAGCTCATACTCGCTCGTGACGGCCGACTTCGACGACTCGTACAACCGTTTGTCATTGTCGAGCCCGGACCACAACACACTCTTCTCGCCACTTTCGATTTTGAACAGCGCGATCTGGATCTTCTGGGCGCGCTGCAATTCAGCCGAACGTTTCATGACCGTTTCGACGTCCGTTTTGATTCCCGACGAACCCCAGATCGCCACGCAGCCGGCCAGCACGGTCAGGAGCAGAAGAGCGCCGAAACCCGCGTACAGCCTCTTGCCAATCGTCCAGCGATCCGCGTGCATGCTGCTTCTCCTCCGATCGATCCGATTCCCTCGAAGCCGGCCCGGCGCTCTTCACGAGTTGAACTCAATCGCGGCGCGGTCGGGCGAGAGCCGTCAAAAACGAGGGGCGCGAAATACGTGGTCTTATCTGAGTCTATCGGCGAGACGAGCCCACGGCGGTAGACGACGCGGTGGTCTTATCTGAGTCTATCGGCGAGACGAGCCCACGGCGGTAGACGACGCGCCCTGGGGGAGTGCCGCGTACACACCTACACAGATGTGCAACACCGTGACGTGGGGATTCTCTTCGTCTTCTTCTACAGCAAGAGCAAGACGCGATCCAGCCCTCCCCAATGATCTGCACCAAAATCCGGCAAACCATAGTGCGTGGACCGAGGTTTGTGATCTGAAATGAGACAGAACGCATCAAAAGTGCGTTCAGTTCAGCGTTCGCTGCACTCCGCGGACTCCTCGAATCAGCGCATCGCGCTTCCAGCGTAAAGCACTACCACGGAGGACACGGATGACAGACCGAGCACACGGCTATGCCAAGGTTTTGGCCCGCGATCTCAGTTCGTTTTCCGCGACCTCGGTGGTAGGGCCTCTTCTCCCGCAACTAATGTTCAGCCGCCGGCGGCCGATACTTCGAATGGAAAGCCGGTGCTCGATTTTGCGTCAGCACGAACGACTTCTCCGCGTGTCCGCAGGGGGCTGTGAACAAATGTATAAGAGGCGGCTGCTGTTCGCGATCGCAGGACTGCTGTTGCTTGGTGCGCCGGGCCGGGCCCAAGAGGGCTACAAGATCATCGTGAACCCCGCGAACCCGGTCACTGCCCTGACGAAGGCACAAGTCTCGAAATTTTTTCTCGAGAAATCGACTTGGGACGACGGACTGCCGGTCTCACCGGTCGATCTCGCGACCACCTCATCGGTGCGCGAGATCTTTTCCAGGGAGATGCTCGCGATGTCACCCGCAGCCACCTTGGCGCGCTGGCAGGAGTCGAATTCCGGACGCGGCGAGCCGCCGCTTTCGGTCGCGTCGGATCGTGAGGTCCTGGCGTACATCCGGCTGAAGCCAGGAGCGATTGGTTACGTGTCGGCGGCGGCCGACCTCGAGAGAGTCAAAGTGGTCTCGGTTGTGGGCAGGACCGGCGAGCGTCCAACGCCCGTTGCGCAGAAACCGCTCGCGGTTGGCGCGGGGGTGCCGCCACCAGAGAAGATCTTTGATGTTCCACCAGTTTATCCGG
>QHWL01000037.1:8775-9878 GCA_003222555.1 Acidobacteriota bacterium
TATCGACTTCTCTAACGAACCTGACCTTTGAGTGGCCCTTCGCACCGCCTCTTGCTTTCAAACACATTTCACAATTGGCTGCGGCGTGGTTAAGGGTGGTACAGCTCGATCGTGCCACAGTGTGCAAAGCGTGGACAGTTCGAGCAGGCATCACCCTTGCGGTGCATCTGACTTCCGATGAGTAGTAGCTTCTTCATGGCGGGCCCGGATCTCGTCCATTGGCAGCTGACCGCGGTCGAACAGGCCGGGCCATTCCGGCTCACGATGCATCACGCCCAGGGCGTTATCGTGGAGTACTTCACCGACTCAACGGCTGCGCTGCTCCGCGAGCAGGAGCTCGAAGGGCTGCTGGTTGCCGCGCGCGCCGATGGGCGCGCCGTGCCCACCGGAGTCACGTCATGACCTGGACGCGACGTGTGATGGGACGCCTGCTCATCGTCGACGACGATGGAGCGACAACACAGACCTTCGCGCGGATCCTGACGCTCGAAGGCTATGACGTCCGCACGGCCACGACTGCCGAAGGGGCTCTTTGTGAAAACGACTCCTGGCGGCCCGATGCCATCATCCTCGATCTCTGGATGCCGTTCATCAACGGCCTCGGGTTTCTCTATCGACTCCGCGGACGGGAAGACCGCCGGGATACGCCCGTCGTCATGGTCACGGGCGACCAATGTCTCGAGGACACAATCATCGACGAAATTCACGAGCTCGGTGCGGAACTGTATTTCAAACCGCTGTGGCTCGAAGATCTTGTCACCGTGGTACGAAAGCTCGTCCCCGCCAGCGGCCAACCCGAATTGCCGCACGAGTCGCCTTCGAGTAACACCCCTCCCATCATTCTCCACTAAATCTCGCTCGTAACTGGTCCGCCTGAAGGACTACGTACGGAATGAGCGGTCGCCGACGCGACATGCACATGAAAAACGCGATAGCATCGAGAGGAGAGCCCTGTTGAAACCACGCTCGAGTTCTTCTCCCTTGCCGCATCAGGGATACCAGAGCACAGCGTTCCCCGTCCTGGCGGCGATCAGTTTTTCGCATCTGCTGAACGACACGATCCAGTCGCTCATCCCGGCGATTTATCCATTCCTGAAGTCGGC
>QHWL01000744.1:0-1904 GCA_003222555.1 Acidobacteriota bacterium
CACGCGGATGGTGGGATCTCGATATTCCCATTGTACAAGCGGCTCCAAGTACGTTTTGTGAAGCCGACGATCGTGGGGTATGCACGATCCTGGCATGGATCGAGCCGCCATGAAGGAACAGGATCGAGCGAGTTCGTGCGTTGGCGATGTCGTGAACTACGGCACACAGTCTGGGGGCGTGGCACCTGGCGGTGGTTGGATGTCGCTCGCGTCGTCGTACCGAATCGAGAGAACGTTGTATGGCTTCGCTGGAACGCCGTGCTCAGGATCGGCGACAGACATGACGGCCCATCTAACCGGTAGGAGCGATTCGGTGTCGACCCAGAGTGATTGGGTCAACCGAGGGGTGTTCGCCGACGAAGTCTTCGTCCACGTCCTGCCCCCGTCATCGGATCGATATTCCGGTCCTTGAACCGTGTTGGCCGACGCTTGGGCCGTGTTGGTCGGCGTCGTCCAAGGCGCCACGAACACTCGCGCTGAACGAGCACCGATCATCTGGAGCTCGCCACTGTCCACGCGAAGATCGCCGGCAAGGAAATCGTCGAGTGGCGTGGGAGAAGCTGCGTACACCCGCGTGCGCGCCATTGCGAACCAGCCGTCACCCTCATTACGGTACTGGACGACCAACTGACCGGCCCTCGGAGTGCCATCACACCCCTGCGCCGGCAGACCGGTGAGATGCGTAATGGTGATGACCTCGCGGGTCCATGTCGTGCTCGTTCCGTCGGCCACGACGAGCCCACCCTGGATTCCGCCGCTCGATCGAAGAAACTGCAGCCGTCCGTTGGAGCTGATCGCGAACTCCGTACCCGGACGCCCGGCGGCGTCGTCAGCGGCCGAAGTGAGCCGGCCGCGTTTGCCGGCGATCGCAATTCGCGAGGCGCTGAGCACGCGCGCGTCCTCGCCTGGCGTGAGCGGCCGCGCCGCCTTCACCAAGTCGCGAACCGACGGTCCACAGCTCTGGGCACCTGCCGCGGAGACCGCGAGAACGCAGGCGACGGGTACCTCCAACCAATGCTGCCGCACAACACGATTATCGCCCGCGCCCGTCTGTGCCCGCCAGAATCTTCTTCGCAGCTCACGAGCGGCGGGGGCACAAGTCGGCGCCACGTTGGACCCCGGCGGCCGAGTCGACCGAGACGTGTCTCGTGCAGCGAGGACATCGTCGTAAACGCTGCGCGACTTCTGTGAGCAATTCCGCAACAGGGGCATTTGCCGAACGACTCTTCAGTTGGCTGGCCCATTCGTCTGTGGGCTGGTCCCTCCCAACGCGCGATTATCTCGGCAATTGGCATTCCTGCGTCGTCTACGTCGTTGTTCCCGCCTTCGTCCAACCCGCCTTGGCCCACCGTCGCAGAGCTGAACGTGTCGCCACGTCCCGACGTCTTCGCGCCGCGCTGTCGAGCTAAAAGCGCTCTGTGCGTTAAACGGTCTGCGTTTTCAGACACGAGCATCAGCAGATCCCTGGGCATATAGGAACGCCGCATCGACAGTCGGCGCGGCTCGCGGTGCATCTCATCTGATTGGAGCACAGACTGGAAACCGCTGAGATGTCCTCGAATTGTTTGTTTCTCACCGCGAGCCCTTAATATATACTTCCGCCGTTTGGCCCGCGTTCTTACCCGCATCGTGATGACATCCACCGCTGTCGTGGCGGCGGTAACCGTTGCCGCATGCAGCCGTAAGAGTGGTGACTCACCCACGACTCCGACGGCGTCGGTCACATCCGTTGCGGTGACAGGCAACGCGCCGACTATCGGGTTGACGGCGCAACTGACCGCCACGGCCACGTTCTCGTCCGGTGCGAACCAGAATGTCACGAGCCAGGCGACGTGGCAGTCGTCGAATACGGCGATTGCCACGGTGAACAGCGCCGGCGTCGTCACGGGCGTGTCGGCCGGCGA
>QHWL01000744.1:2107-2349 GCA_003222555.1 Acidobacteriota bacterium
GCTGCCGGGTGCGCTGACGCTCTCGGCGTCAGCCGTCAGCTACCAGACGCTCGAGAAGGCCGTCACCGTTGTCGGCAACACTCGGGTGGATTTCGTGCTCCAGCGGACGCCCGGCTGCGCGTACACGCTGTCGCCGACGGCGCAGAACGTGCCTGCCTCCGGTGGCAGCTTTAGTTTCACGGCGACGAGCAATACGTCGGATCCTTCCTGTACATGGTCCGCATCGACCACGACTCCATGGA
>QHWL01000038.1 GCA_003222555.1 Acidobacteriota bacterium
ATCCCGGACCCCGACCCGAACGGATCGCAGGAAGGCGTTGCGGCGGATGCCAAGGGCAACGTGTACGGATCGCTGACGGGCGGGATGGCCTTGAAGAAATACGTGAGGGGCAAGAGCGGAACGTCGCGCTGACTCAGGACTCCCCTGGCCTGACGACAACATATTTGTACGTAGTGTCCGGCCTTAGAGCCTGTGAAAAAATGCGACGTTTGAACGCAGAGCACGCAGAGAAATCTTTAGGCATTTCTTCTCGGCGGCCTCCGCGGTCTCTGCGTTGAACGTGATTTGTTCACAACCTCCTTATAGCCGGACCGGCGGTCCGCCTGAAGGCGGACACTACGTACGCTTTTTTTCATAGGCTTCTCGCAACCTGTTCGAGCGGCCGGCCGGTCGTGCTGGGCGCGAACAGCCCGATGTCGACCATCACGATCGACATTGCCGTCGCAACCGCCGCAAACATCCAGGCCGCCCCCCACTGCTGCAACACCGGCAGGAGCACGAACGGCATTGCCGCGCTCGAAAGACGGCTCAACCCGTAGGCCGTTCCCGTCGCAGTCGCCCGGATGAAGGTCGGGAAAATCTCCGCCTGGAAAATGTGGAACGCGTTCGAAAAGATGTTGCTGACGATCGTGTACACCAGACCGGAGGCGATAATCGCGGCCGGGACGGCCGCCGTGCCGAGCGCCAGACCGCACACGCTCATGAGGAACGCAGACCCGACGATCTGCCATCGCCGGTCGATGCGCTCGACGACCAGCCACGAGAGCGCAGACCCGATCGGATACCCGATGAAGACGACCGACGTGTAGGTCAGCGATGTAACGACCGAAAATCCTTTTGACGCGAGCACCAGCGGCACAAGCGTCCCGAACCCGTAATAGCCGACGGTCTGAAATATCTGGAATACCCACAGAACGGCTGTTCGGCCGCGATACTCTCTCGAGAACAACACCGCGAAACTCGCCGAGCCCGGTGCTGGCCGTTCGTTGCTGCTGGGCTCCGAAAGAGTGCCGAAGCGCACCGCCTCGGCTTCCAGTTGCGTCGTGATAGCCTCGGCCTCCGGTAGCCGCCCGACCGACTCCAGCCATCGGGGCGACTCGGGAAGCTGGTTGCGCAGGAACCAGACGATTCCTCCTCCAACCGAACCGGCCACGAACAGCCAGCGCCAGCCATCGAGTCCGAGCACATGGACCGGCACCAGGACCCGCGCGAGGAATCCCACGGCAGGAACTCCTAGAAATCCAATCGTGTAAGCGATAGCGATGAAGCGCCCCCGGTGCTTGGGCGGAAGAAATTCGCTCAAATACGCATCGACGAGCGGCGGTTCCGCACCAATGCCGATGCCGGCCACAAATCGAGTCACAACGAGCATTGCCGCGCTGGTACTGAGGCCGCCCAGCAGCGTAAACAGCGAATAAATGCCGAGATTGACGAGAAACGCCGTGCGCCGGCCCACCCAATCGGCGAACCGGCCAAGGCAAAGCGCGCCGAGAAACATGCCGAGAAAACTGGAGCCGATGACCGCAGGCAGCGAAACCCGACTGAGATGAAAGTGCTCGGTCAGGACCGTCGCAAGGACACCGGCCAGAAAGATATCGAACAGATCGAAGAACGTCCCGATCCCGGCAATAATCACGATGGTGCGGTGGATTCGCGTGATCGGCAGCCGATTCAGGCGCGCGGCGATCGGAAGGGTCACGTTGATTCGGGATGATGCCTCAAGTGCTTTCGAGGTAGCCCTCCGCATCGCATCCGCCAGTTGCAAATCGGTGACCGTCTTACTCCTCTCTTATCCCGAGCTGGCGCTGATTCGCGGCGACCCCAGACTCCCGGCGTTCCGCAGGAAACTGGGTTTCCCCTGAGCGAGGCGCGCTCAGCGCGGGAACGGCGCAAGCATCATCGTCGGGGCATCGGCAGGCGTCCGGGCCGTGTTCAGGACGATCGCAAGGAGCGAGTAATAGCCGACGAGGCCGACCGTGTCGATCACGCCCTGCTCTCCGAACTTCGACACCGCTCGAGCGTAGGTGGCGTCGCTGACGCTTTGGTTCCGATGCAGCTCGTCGCAGAAGTCGTACAGGATGGCCTGGTCTTCTGCCATCCGCTCCGGACGGCGCCCTTCGGCGATCGCTTTTACGATCTCCGGGTTCACTCCGGCCTTCAGCGCGATCGAATCGTGGGTGCTCCATTCGTACTGTTGTGACCAATGCCGTGCAACGATGAGAATGACGAATTCGCTCAGCCTGGGGGGCAAAACACTCTTGTACCGCAGATAGTCACCCATCGCTCTTGCGCGGCTCATGACCTCAGGGCTTCGCAGGAGCGGGATGAACGGTCCCGATATGTCGGCCCCGCGGGCCGCTTTGAATTCTGCAACCGCCTGCTTTTGCGCGTCGGTCATCTTGTCGACGGGTATCGGCGGCATGCGGTTCTGTGCCATTAGGTTGATACACGCGGCGAAAACCAGTACCAGCACGACCGCGAGGCAATGCGGCCGCGGCGCAACTTGATAGCAACTCATCATAGTAAACGTCCCTCCCGCGTATCGAATCAAAAACCAGCGCACTGCTCCGAACGTCCTAGCGTTTTCTTCTCTGCGGTCTCGGCGGTCTCGGCGGTTAACGACTTCGTCACACGCTCTCAGGCCAACAACCGGCCGCCATCCACCGAGATGATGGAACCTGTCGAGTAGCTCAGCATCGTCGCCACGGCGAGGACCGCCCGGCTCACATCTTCGGGCGATGCGAGGCGGCCGAGCGGAGTCTTGGTAGCCTGCTCACGACGCCAATCGGGATCGAGCCCCTTGACGAAATTGGTGTCGACGAGCCCGGGAGAAATCGACACCACACGAACGGCTGGTGCGAGCGCGCGTGCGAGCGACAGAGTCATCGTGTTGAGAGCGGCCTTCGAAGCACAATAGGCGACGTTGCTGCCGATGCCGCTCACGGCGGCGATCGACGAGATATTCACGACCAAACCGCCGTCGCGATTGGATAAGAGCGGCGCCAGGGCGCGAATCGTCGCGAACGGTCCCCGCCAATTCGTCCGAAAGATCTCGTCGATCAGATCGTCCTCCAGCGCCGCGAGATCGGCATGCCGGACGAAGCGCGTGGTTCCGACGCCGTTGACGAGGAGATCGACTGTACCGTAACGGTCGTCTACCTCATGTGCGAGATGCCCGAGGGTCGCTGAGTCGGTGACGTCGGCTTTGACCAACGCATGGCCCTCGCCTGTGAGGTGTTCCATGAGCGAGTGCGCCGCCGCTTCATGCCGACGGAACGTCGCAACGACGCGGGCGCCTGCGCCTGCGAGGTCGCGGCAAATCGCCGAGCCGAGTCCGCCGGTCGCGCCGGTGACCACGGCCACGCGGTCGAGGAGCGGACGATCGCGATCGATCAAGTCATCTCTCAATGCGATGCGACGGTTTGAGAGTATCGACGAACGCGGAGGTCAGCCTGTTCCTTGTGACCCCAGAAGCGCTCGATCGCGCACAGCCTGGAGCAGTACTCGCCAATCTTGACGCTGGCTTCTGGCGTCACCTGCTGGTATGTCACGGTTTTGAGGAACTTGCCGACCCACAGTCCGCCCGTATAGCGCGCCGCGCCGCGAGTGGGAAGGATGTGATTGGTGCCGATCACCTTGTCTCCGTACGCGACATTGGTCTCGGGCCCGAGGAAGAGCGCTCCATAGTTCCTCAGACGATCCAGGAAAAAGCGCGGATTCCTCGTCAGAATCTCGACATGCTCGCTCGCGATTTGGTCCGCCACGACGATGGCTTCCTCGTCGGAATCGACCAGGATGATACTGCCGTAGTCGCGCCATGCGGCGCCGGCCAGTTCGGCCGTCTGGAGAACCGCCAACTGACGAACGATTTCAACCGCAGTGGCGTCTGCGATCGCCCGTGACGTGGTAATCAGCGTCGCCGGCGACGTGGGACCGTGCTCGGCCTGCCCGAGCAGATCCGTGGCAACCATTTCCGGGGACGCTGTCTCATCGGCAATCACGAGAATCTCCGTGGGCCCCGCAAGCAGATCGATTCCGACTCGTCCGAAGAGTTGCCGCTTGGCCTCGGCCACGTAGGCGTTACCAGGGCCTACCAGCATGTCGACTGGGGAGATTGACTCACTACCAAGCGCCATCGCAGCAACCGCTTGCACGCCCCCTAAGACGTAGATCTCATCCGCGCCCGCCATTACCATCGCGGCGATCGTCTCCGGATGAGGCTGCGCGTGGGTCGGAGGGGTGCAAGCCGCCACGCGCTTCACCCCGGCAACCCGGGCAGTGATGATACTCATATGCGCGGAGGCGATCATCGGGTATCGACCGCCGGGCACGTAACAGCCAACGCTCTCGACCGGAATGTTCTTGTGCCCCAAAGTGATACCGGGAAGAACTTCTACCTCGAGATCGAGCAGGGCGCTGCGTTGCGCCTCGGCAAAACGCCGGATTTGCTTCTGCGCGAACTCGATGTCGCGTCGGGTGTCCGGGTTCACCTTGGCCAGAAGGCGGTCGATCTCTTGCTGAGACAGGCGAAAATCCGGAGGCGACCAGCCGTCGAGCCGCTCGGAGCATTCTCGAATGGCCGCGTCACCGCGTTTTTCGATTTCGCGTAGGATGTCTTCAACCACCCGGCTGACCTGATCATCGGCAGCACGCGATTGCTCCACGCCGATTCCCGTCTTCAGGTGTGTGGCCATGGATCCTCCTGTCACGTTCTCGCGCGCAGCATCTACTTCTTCTCCGCTTCGGCCACCGCTTTCAAGTGGACCGGTGCCGCACTTCTTTCACTGGCGCCGGGGCCCCACCCCCGGCGCGAACTGACGCCGATGCCTCACCTCGGATCTGCTCGTCCTCGCTCGGCACGCCACCCCCAGCGTGGCTGCCACGCTGGGGACCCCGGCATCGCTGCAGGCGCTCAGATGCCCGGGGTGTTCACCCTGATCTTGTAGATGCCCGTGCGCGCGGCGATGTAGAGCGTCTTCTTGTCGGCGTCGCCGAATCCCACGTTGGTGGACACTTCCGGCGCACGGATGGTGCCGAGGTGCTTTCCTTGCGGCGAGATGATCCACACACCGCCGGGAGCAGTCTCGTAGAGATTGCCCTTGGTGTCGACCCGCAGGCCGTCAGTGACGCCGCGCTCGGTTTCCTTCCGCATGTCGATGAACAGCTTGCCGTTGGCGAGCGCGCCGTCCGCGCGCACGTCGTAGCGATTGACATAGTTGTCACGGCTGCCGTTGACGTAGAGATATTTCTCGTCCGGCGAGAAGGCGAGGCCGTTGGTGGCCGGCATGTCCTTGACCAGCAGCGTGAGCTTGCCGTCTTTCCACATGAACACCGCGTTGAAGTCGAGTTCCTTGCGGGGATCCTTCTCGCGCAGGCGGAAGGCGCCGTACGTATCGGTGAAGTAGATCGCGCCGTCGCTCTTGACCACGACGTCGTTGGGGCCGCCGAAGCGCTTGCCCTCGTAGCGGTCGGCCAGGACGGTGCGCTGGCCGTTCTTCTCGACGCGCATCAGCGAGCGGCCCGCAAAAGTGGCGACGACGAGCCGGCCCTGACGGTCGAGGGTCAGGCCGTCGGCGCCGATCATGGCGAATTCTTCGAACTGTGGATCGGTGCGCTCGCGGCCGTTGTTCTGGATGCCACCCCAGCGCCACACCTCCGGCCCGTTGTACCCGACGTTGCTGAGATAGACCGACGCTTTGCCGTCCGGCGTGAGCTTCCAGATCACATTGCCCGGCATATCCGTGAACAGGAGATACCCCTCCCGTCCCTCTTGCACCCACACCGGCCCTTCAGTGAAGCCGAAGCCGCCCTTGACGAGTTCGACCTTGGCATCGGGCGAGACCAGCGCATCGAGCGCGGGATCGAGCCGCACAACGCTCTTGTTGGTCGAGGATTGAGCGCTTGCAAATGAACTCGCGAGCACGCCCGCGATCGCGGCCTTCAAGATTCTCGTCATCTTCTCCCCCATCAAGCGAAGCGGGACCGCCGGAAGCGGCGACCCGCCAATTCATGCAGCACCTCGGTTGCGACTGGTCGTCGAAATCGATGAACGCGCGGCAGGGTGGCGTGAATCCCTGCCCCCGGTTCGCTTCACATCGCGAGATAGGACGTCATCTACTTGCGTCCAGCCTCGCCAGACGCCGCGGCCCGGTCCTGTGCCCGGCCTCCGCCCAGCGTACCGGTCCAGAAGTAGACGTTTCCTTCGTGGCAGGCGTACTCGAACATCTGGTAATTGTCGTCGCGGGTCAAGGGCATCGCGATCTTCCACGGTGATGTGTACACCTTCGGATCGGTAATCGTCACTTCGTAGTCGATCGTCTTGTCGGAAACTCGTTTGAACCGCTCGACCACATGCAGCTGATCGCTGGCCGGGATTCCGCGGATACGGGCCGAGGCCGCATTCGTCGCGATATCGCCCTTGCCGTTGTAATTGCTGATATCCACGACCAACGTATCGCCTTCCCAATGCCCGCGAGAATCTCCATCCCAGAAGCGGACGTTGGAGGGAAGATGCGGGCTCCCATCGGTGGGAATCACTCGCGCATC
>QHWL01000039.1 GCA_003222555.1 Acidobacteriota bacterium
ACAGGTGCCTGTTTCCGGAACGTTCACCAATCCATGCAACGGTGACGTTTTCCCTCTCGCGGGCAATATCCATATCGTCTTCCACGTAACCACTGACAGCAACGGCGGGTTGCATATCTTTGAGATGGAGAACGCGTACGACATCAAGAGCGTCGCCCCAGCTGTCCCCTCGGGCAGCGACTATGTGGTCACCGCTACCCTAACGCAGTCTGTAAACTTGACTTCTGGTGCGGCCGAAGAGGCCACGTTTACGCAGCACATTAACGCGATCAGTCAGGGGCCGGCTCCGAATTTTCTCATGCACGTTACGCTTCACATCACCTTGGCGAATGGTGTTCCGACAGCCCAGGTGAATAACATGCGAACCGAGTGCGCAGGGTAACGCCGATCCGCCGACAGTCTTGCACTCGAAGGCCCTGGCAAAGCCTCCAAAGACGACACAAATCGAGGAAGGTAAAAGGGACACGAGCGTCCCATTCGGTCCTGGCACTTTGGTACTTCTAGAGCTAGAGCTTGTGAACAAATCACGTTCAACGCAGAGACCGCGGAGCCCGCAGAGAAGAAAATGCTTCAGGATTTCTCAGCGTGCTCTGCGAGCTCTGCGTTCAAACGTCGTATCCGTGGATCTCACACCTTCAGCCTGACACGCCAACCTTCTCAGTCTTGGCGCTCGCCTCGATCATTTCGACGACGTGCCGGCTCGGAGGCGGCTCGCTTTCCCGAGTGGTCGGCAGCGGCCCATTGACGCTCACATAGTGCGCTCCGGCCACGAGCAGCTGTTCGGCCGGAAAGCGTGTAATCACTTCGTGGCCGGTGGGAGTGACGACGATTTCTTCTTCGATGCGCGCGGCGCTCCAGCCATCGGTGGAGGGCCAGAAGGTCTCCAGAGCGAACACCATGCCGGGCTTGATCTCGTGAGGATGATCGAGCGAGACGAGCCGGCTGATCACCGGCTTTTCCCAGATGGCCAGCCCGATTCCGTGGCCGTACTGGAGCGCGAAGCAGGCCTCTTCGTTGGGGAAGCCGAACTCCTGCGCCTTCGGCCAGACAGAGGCGATCTCGCCGGTCGTGCGGCCTGGGCGGACGAGCTCGATCGCCGCATCCAGATACTCCCGGCACCGTTTATACGCGTCGATCATCGCGTGCGACGCGTAACCGATGGTAAAGCACCGGTAGTAGCACGTGCGATATCCCATGAACGAGTGGAGGATGTCGTAATAGACCGGATCCCCCGGGCGGAGCACGCGATCGGAAAACACATGCGGGTGCGGGTTGCAACGCTCGCCGGAGATGGCATTCACCGCTTCGACGTATTCCGAGCCGAGATCGTACAGGACCTTGCTCACCAGGCCCACGGCTTCGCTCTCGCGCATCCCGGGCTTCATCGCCATGTACAAGTCGTGATAGGCGGCATCCACCATCATGGCCGACGTATTGAGCAGCGAGATTTCGTCCTGCGTCTTGATCACCCGCGCGTCGGACAAGACCTGTTGGCCGTCGACGACGGTAATGCCCTCCCGCTGCAAGGCAAAGAGCACCGGCGGCTCGGCGATGTCAACGCCGAGCGGCTCTTTGTGGAGGCCCCTCATCTCCAGCTCGACGCGGATTTTCCGGGCCACGTCCTCGGCGCGCCCCATCTCGGGCGACATCGCCCCGCGCAGCAGCGAGATCCCGGCCCGGGAGCGCTCGCCCAGCCAGGGGCAGTACAGCTGATGATGTCGGGCGGCCGACCCGAAGTCCCAGAGAATCGGTTCGTCGTTCTGCGGCAGCAGCGTGAAGCGGCTGACCTTGTCCTGCGCCCAGCTGCCGATCGTGGTGGACGTGATGTAGCGGACGTTGTTCATGTCGAAGCAGAGCAGTGCGCCCATCTCGGACTTGGCGAGACCCTCCTTCACCCGGGTCAGGCGTTCGCGGCGCAGTCGATCGAAATCGATCCGCTGTTCCCAATCGACCGCCATCGTTCCATGAGTTTTCAGCGCCATGACTGCCTCCTAACGATCAATGCAGAGCTCGCAGAGCTCACGGAAAATGCAACCACGAAGACACGAAAACACGAAAAGTACGTCGGCTTTCTTCTCTGCGGCCTCCGCGGTCTCTGCGTTGAACGTGATTCGCTGACAGAATTGTGCTCACCGCTTACGACAACCTCTCAGGACCGGCCGCAGAGTTTTCGGGCCGCTTCAAACACCGACCGGTCGGTCGGCACCGTCAAATCTTCCAGCGGGGGAGAGAATGGAATCGGGACGTGCCTGGCCCCCAGTCGCATGACCGGGCCGTCGAGATTGTAAAAGGCGCCTTCGGCGATCACCGAGGCGATTTCCGCCGTGACGCCGTACCGGCCGTAACCCTCGTCCACGACGATCGCCCGCGACGTCTTCTTTGCCGACTCGACGAGCGTCCGCTCATCGAGCGGCCACGTCGTCCTCGGATCGATCACTTCCGCGCTGACGCCGATCTCCTCGAGCAGCAGCGCCGCCCCCAGCGCGACCTGCACCATGCTGCTGGTCGCCACGATGGTGACATCGCGGCCCTCGCGCTTGATGTCCGCGACGCCGAACGGAATGGTGTACTCGTCGGCCGGCACCGGGCCCTTTATCTTGTAAGTCATCTTGTCTTCGAAGAACACCACGGGATTGTCGTCGCGGATCGCGGTCTTGAGCAGCCCTTTGGCATCGTAGGGCGTCGACGGCAGGACCACTTTCAGCCCTGGAACATGGCTGGGCCAGGCGTGAAGCGATTGCGAGTGTTGAGCGGCCGAACGCCTGGTAGCGCCGAGCGTCGCCCTCACCACGAGCGGCACTTTCCACGTGCCCCCCGACATGTAATGCACCTTCGCGGCCTGGTTCACCAACTGGTCCATGACCAGTGTGAGGAAATCGCCAAACATGATGTCAACGACGGGACGAAGCCCCGTCATCGCGGCCCCGACTCCGACGCCTGTAAACCCGGCCTCCGAAATCGGCGTGTCGATGACGCGCTCTTTTCCGAATTCCTCCACCAGACCCGACAACACCTTGAACGGGGTTCCTGCCTCAGCCACGTCCTCGCCGAGAACGCACACCCGTGAATCGCGGCGCATCTCTTCTGCGAGGGCCTCTCTGATGGCTTCGCCGAAGGTCAGCTCGCGGACCTTCGTTTCGGTTTCAGGCATACACGTCCTGATCGACTTCAGCCGGATTCGGGTAGGGCGCGGCCAAGGCGGATTCGACCGCAGCGTCCATGTGGGAGGTCAGCTCCGCGTGGATGCGATCGAGCAGCCCCTGGTCGGCGAGATGTTCCTCGATCAGCGAGCCGGCGAGAATGCCGATGGGATCCCGCTCGGAGACCCACCGCTGTTCTTCCTGTTTGGTCCGGTAGTAGTCGCGGCTGATATCCCCGACATGATGACCTCGGAACCGATACGTGTTGCACAGCAGAAACGCGGGGCCCTGTCCCTGCCGCGCGCGCGCGACGAGCGGTGCCGCCGCGCCGTAAACGGCCCGGACATCCTGCCCGTCGACGCTCTCGGCCGCCACACCGAATGCGGCCGGCCTGGCCGGAATGTCGCCCGCCGTCGTCTCCGAATAGTGGGTGTACTCGTTGTAACAATTGTTCTCGCACGCGTAGATCACCGGCAGCTTCCAGAGCTGCGCCAGGTTCATCGCCTCGTAAAGGACCCCTTGTCCGAGCGCACCCTCCCCGAAAAAGCACACGACAACCCGGTTCGTGCCGAGGTGTTCGTGCCGAGGTACTTCGAAGAGAACGCCGCACCGGTCGCGATCCCCGCGCTCCCAGCCACGATGGCGTTCGCGCCGAGGTTGCCGGTGGTCGGGTCGGCGATGTGCATCGATCCGCCCTTGCCCTTGCAGTAACCGGTTTTCTTGCCGAGGAGTTCCGCAAACATGCGGTCGGGCGACGCTCCCTTGGCGAGGCAGTGTCCGTGACCACGATGGGTGCTCGTAATGTAGTCGTCGGGCTCGAGCGCTTCGCAAATCCCGACCGCAACGGCCTCCTCGCCAATGTAGAGGTGCGCGAGGCCGGGCATCAGGGCGCGGGTGTAGAGATCGTTGACCCTCTCTTCGAACAGGCGAATGGCCATCATCTGGCGGTACATATGGATCAATCGCTCGACCTTGATGCCGGAATCGATCGCAGGCCGGTTGGTCACAGTGGTCATTTCTCGACTCCAGACATGCGCGCGAGCGCCTCGAACACCACCGCGAAATCCAATTCGGCCAAACCCATACCGCGCGCCGCCGTCAACATCTCGTTGGTCACCGCCGTGGTTGGCAACGGCACATCCAACTGCCGACCCATCTCCAGCGCCAGCACCATGTCCTTCCTCATCATGTTCACGCTGAACCACACTTCTTCCGGCATACCGAGGACAAACGGGCCACGGTACTGTATCATCGGCGACCCAATCACGCTATGTGTGAGCACGTCCACCGCGGTCTCGCGCGCGATCCCGCTCTTCTCGGCGAGCAGAACGCCTTCGGAAAATGCCAGCATCTGGACGGCAAGACTGAGGTTGATGGCGATTTTCATCGACAGGGCCAGGCCGTTCCCTCCGACGTAAGTGACCTTGGGCCCGATGTCCTCGAGCAGCGGTTTGACACGATCGAAGGTGGCGCGGTTTCCTCCGACCATCACCGACAGCTTGCCTTGCTCGAGCGTCACGACGCTGCCAGACACCGGCGCGTCAACCATGTCGGCGCCCTTTTCCCGGACCTGGGCCGCAACCGCCCGGCTGACGGCGGGGCTGACCGTGCTCATGTCGACCACGACTTTGCCGGGGCCAAGGCCCGCGAGCAATCCGTCACGTCCCTCCGCGACCGCTTCGAGCGACTTCGAATCGGTGACCATGACGAAAATGACGTCGGCCGCCTCGCATACCGCGCGGGGTGACTCAGCCAGCTTCATCCCTTGATCGACCAACCATTGCGCCTTGGAGCGGGTGCGGTTGTACCCCGTGACGAGATGGCCTTTGGCGAGCAGCCGGGCTGCCATCTTCCCACCCATCACCCCCAGGCCGACGTATCCAAGATTGGCCATCTCTTCCCTAATCGCGCTTAGAATGCATGTTCTTGGGAGACGGACACATATGCATTACGTAGGAAAATCCAGCAAGCATACTCTAACCTCGAATCCCATCTACGAAAACCACAGCCAGGGTTACACCCAGGCGTCGCTCGTCGACCACACGACCGGCTCGGTGCACACCGGCCTGAGCCTCAACCAGCTTGCCGTCGGAGGCACGTTGTCTCCGCATGTTCACTCTTATGAAGAAGGCTTTTACATTCTCACGGGGCAGGCAGTGGTGTGCGTCAACGATCAGACCTACCTGCTTGGTCATGGAGATTATGGCGCAATCAAAGTAGGTACCGTCCACGCCTGGCGGTGTGCCGGGCCGGCGCCGGTCCGTTGGCTGCAGATGGCGGCGCCGCAGCCCAAGCCCCACGGCAAAGAACGTGACACCTTTTTCTTGAAAGATGCGGCCATCCCCACCAAGGCCCAACCGCTCGATGTGCGCGATCTGAGAGGCAGTCTGCTGGGCCACTTCGACGTCAGCCAGATTCCGCATGCGGCGGAGGCGCGTGCTGCCGCGGGCGGGTTGAAGGGCGTCTTTCTGCAGTGGATGATCGACGAGAAGCTTGGCGCCCATCACCATCGCATGTTGTTCATTGAATACCAGCCTGGCGTGAGCATCGGCCTGCACGACCACACCTTCGAAGAGGCGTACTTCATACTGAGCGGCGAAGTAGAGGGGACGCTCGACGGGGAGCGTTATCTCGCCAAAGCCGGTGATGTCCTCTGGACGAGCGTGGGGTGTGTCCACGCTTTTGCCAATGTCGGCAACGAGCCCGTGCGGTGGTTGGAAACATTTGCGCCCCAACCGCCGGCTGAAAATGTCTTTCGGTTCATGGCCGAGTGGGAGCAACGGGCCAAAGAGCTGGAGAGCTGAAACTACGGAGGAACGCACGACTTTTATCACGAAGGCACGAAGGACCACGAAGATCACGAAGAATGATTTAGTACGGAAGGATGAATGTTACGGCAGTGCACGTCCTGGCCGGGATGAACTGGAAGGTAGGAAAAGAATTCGTAAAGACGGAAAGGTTGGTTATTTCGCGAGGCGCTTATCCAGTGGTGTGTTCGCCGAGACCATTCTGTGGGGCTGAATACGCGCGCCGCCAGGAATGGGCAGTTTCAAACGCCGGACCTGGAAGCTCGAACCGCTCGAACCGGACGAGCGAGCCGTCTCGAACCAGGCGCACCTCGAAAGAACCATCGACCGCAGTGATGACGCATTCGGTCCCGCTGCAAACCAGCCAGCGCATCATTGGTGGCATTACCGCGTGACCGTTCATCCTGCGTCCCTCGACGCATGAGAGTCAGCAATGGTGCTGCCAGCGCCTTCGGGCTAGTTTATCGGGCGTTTCGAGTTGTCAGGTGTCGGCGCAGAGGTGCCGAATTGTAATCGTCTGATCAGATTTGACCTTGACGTGCGCTCACTGAGCCAGGGTGACACCCGTGAGCGACAACTGTAGCGTGGCGATTCCAAGGATTTGCGGAGACGTCACGTTGGCGGCCCAGACGCCCGTCATCGTGGTACCGGTCGCGAGCGAGTTCCACGAGATGAGCGTGCCAGTGATGTTGGCCCCGCTGCTGACGCCGGTCAACGTGCCGGTGAGCGTGATGTCACCGCCAGGGCCGATCGACCCGTTGACGCCGCCGCTCAGCACACCGCCGGGTTCCGCCTTCGTCAACGCGCCGGAGACCGAAAGGCCGGACTGGGAGAGAGTCAATCCAAATGCCTGGTCGGAGCCGAGGCTTTGAGTGCAATATGAGGTAAACCCTCCGCCGATGCTGGTGCACGCCACAGTGGTCGTACTTCCCGTCCAGGTGCCCTGATAGATCGGAACGACTTGCACCTGGAGGGTCGCGCTCTGCGTCGTCCCTGCCGCGGTAATCGTGACGACCCCCTTGGCAATTGCGGTCGCGTTGCCCGTGCTGTCAATCGTCAAGACGTTTGGATCGGTCGAACTCCAGGTGATGACGTCGGTTGATGGCCCGTTCGCGGTTGAATACGGCTGAGATTGACCAATGACCAGCACGCTGGTGGTGGGAGTGATCGACATTGCCGTGGGCGTCGTGGGCGCCGTCGTTGAACTGCCGCCGCATGCACCGACCCAGACGCAGGCGACGACGACACACGATAACGTGAAGCGCTTCATGCGATCGCCTCCAGGCACGTTGTTGAGCGCCAACGCGACAACGCGACCGGGGCTCGACACACCCGACTCATACCACACTCACGGAACGCGCGTACACTTGCAAAAGCTTAGCAGCTTGTGGCAGAAATGACGAGTGTCGCGCCCGTCAGGGCGACCACAATGAAGAGCATGATGAAGACTCTCGGCCGCTGTGTCGTTGTGGCGCTCGTCTCATTGAGCGCGGCGTGCGGTCAGTCCGGTACGAGCACCAGCACCACCGCGCCGTCGACGACGGCCCCACCTTCGGCGGTCGAAGCCTTCAGCGGCACGCTCCAGCCAGCGGGAACCAACCTGCACTCGTTCACGGTGAAGGAAACCGGCTACGTCGAGATCACGTTATTGGGTGTCGTGCCGCAGCTGGTTACCGGACCGTCGGCACCCATCACCGTCGGCTTGGGCATCGGGACGCCGAACCCCGCAACCGGGACGTGCCTGGTGCTCTATCAAGTCAATGCGCAGCCCGGATCGGCCGCTCAAATCGTCGGCACGGCGACCGCCGGCCCCGACTGCCTGACCGTCTTCGACGTAGGCGATCTCACCCAGCCGGTGAACTACACGGTGATTGTCGCACACTCGTAGCGGCCGTTTCACGACGGCCCATTACGATGGCACGAAGGCCACGAAGGCTTTCGATCAACAAGAACTTCGCGTATCTTCGTACGCTTCGTGGCTTCGTGACACGACGACCCGCAATGAGCCGCTACCGACGAAGTGGAAGAGCGATTAACGTGTGGCGCCCTGCGATTTCACGTTGCCCTCGGTGTCGAGAATCGCGATCGGGCCCAGATTCAGCTTGGTGAGCTCCGGCTCGATCTTCGCTCGATCGCCCACGGCGACCACGATCATCTTCGCCGGCACGAGATACTTCCGCGCAACCGACTGGACGGCAGCGCCATCGACCGAGGCGACGCGCCCCGGAGATCGCGCGTAATAGTCGAGGCCGAGGTCGTAGATATAAAGGTTGGAGATCCCCGCCGCGGCCCGGTCGCTCGTCTCGAACTCGCTGGGAAGCGAGAGCATGAGCCTTCCCTTCGCCAGCGCCAGCTCATCGCCGGTAACCGGGGCCTCCGTGATTCGGCCGATCTCTTTGAGGATCTCTGTCACTGCCGGCGCCGTCACGTCGGTGCGTATCCCCGACGACACGAGGAACGGCCCGGCTCCGCGCCTGAACACGAACCGCGAATTCGCGCCGTAGGTGTATCCGTGCACTTCCCGCAGGTTGATGTTAATCCGGCTGGAGAACATGCCACCGAGGGTGGTGTTCATGGTTTCGACGGCCGGAAAATCGGGTATCGAGCGTGAGGCGCCAATCGTCGCCACGCGCAGTTGCGTCTGCGGGGCGCCCGGCTTGTCGACGAGCACGAGCCTGGCGGCAGTCGTCGCGGGCTCGCCAAGCGGCCGGCGCGAAGACGCCCCCGGGCGCCAGCTTCCGAACGTCTTTTCGGCGAGCGGCTTGAGCTCCGCACGCTCGATCGCGCCGACCACGACGAGCGCCGCGTTGTTGGGCACGAAGCTTTGGTGCCAGAACGCCTGCATGTCGCCGCGCCCGATGGCCTTCACTGCCGCCTCGGTTCCCAGTTCCGTGAACCCGTACGGATGGCGCGGCCCGTAGAGAGCCGCCGCCATGACGCGGTCGGCGACGGCCGGTGCACTTTCTCGCTGCTGCACGAGGCTCGCCAGCCGGCTGCTCCGCTCACGGTCGATTTCTTCCTGGGGGAAGCTCGGATGGAGAGCCACGTCGGCCAGCAGGTCGAGCGCGCTCGCAAATTTCGTTTTGAGCGACCGGACGGTCACCAACGACGCGTCCATCGTCGAGGACGTGGAAAGCGTCGCGCCGAGGTACGCGGCTTCGTCGGCGATCTGCCGCGCGTTTCTCGTCGCCGTCCCGCCGTTCAACATGCCGACGGTGAAGTTGGCAAGACCGGGCTTCTCCAAGGGATTCGCGTCGCTCCCCGTTCGAATGATGAGGTTGGCTGCCACGATCGGAAGGCCGGGCCGCTGGAGGTAAATGACGGTCAAGCCATTGGCGAGCTTGAAGGTTTGGGGGATTGGTAACTGAAGAGGTTTCTCCGGCGCCGGTTTCGGCATCTCGGCGCGCCATGGCTGGTCGGCATTCACCGCGTCCGCTCCTTCGCCGGGCGTGCTTTTCTGCGCGGACGGAGTCGGGACGGGGACTCCGAGATCGGGGGGGCCAGATTCCGCATCGACCACGACGCGATGAGCGGTCGCGAGATGCTCCCGCGCGAATCGCCGCACCGCGTCCGGCGTCACCGCGCGGTACCTCCCGATGTCTTTGGCGAGGTAGTCTGGATCGTGGCGGTAGTGGTTGTACATGTTCAGCCGATCGGAAACGCCGCCGAAGCCGCCGATCGCCTCGAGACGTTGCACCATCCGTGTCTCGATCCCGTTGCGCGCCCGCTCAACCTCGGTCGAATCAGGTCCCTCGTCGCGGAAGCGATCCAGCTCTTTATCGAGCGCCGCCTGGATTTCTTCCGCCGTGTGGCCGGGCCGCGCAGTGACCGCAATGTCGAACACCGAGCCGAGTGTCAACGACGTCTGCCCGGCTGTCACGTCCTGCGCGATCTGCTGCTCGTACACAAGCTTTTCGTACAGCCGGCTCGATTTTCCCCTGCCCAGGATGTTGGCCGCGATGTTGGCCTCAGCGTCGCCGGGGCTGAAGATGGTCGGGGTCAACCAGGCGACGTACACGCGCGGTAGCTCGACGTGATCCTTGACGACAAGCCGGCGCTCGGCCGTAATCGACGGCGTCTCCACCCGGAGCGGCGGCACGTCGGCCCCCCTCTTGAGCGGCCCGAAGTACTTTTCGACCAGCCGCCGGGTCGTCGCCTTGTCGATGTCCCCCACGATCGCGAGGCTCGCATTGTTCGGCGCGTAATACAGCTTGAAGAACTTCTTCACGTCGTCGAGGCGCGCAGCCTGAATGTCGGCGTGCGATCCGATGACGCTCGCATAGTAGGGATGCGCCTGCGGGAAGAGCGCGTGGTAGAGCGCCTCTTCGACGATGCCGTACGGCTGGTTCTCGACCGACTGGCGCCGCTCGTTGCGGACGACATCCTGCTGATTCGAAAGGTTCGCCTGGTCCAGCTTGTCGATTTGATACCCCATGCGATCCGACTCGAGCCAGAGCGCCAGCTCGAGCTCGCTGGCCGGCAACGTTTCGAAGTAGTTGGTCCGATCGAAGTCCGTCGTCCCGTTGATGCCGCTAGCCCCCGCGCCTTCGAGCATCTTGAAGTGCATGTTCGCGGGGACGTGCTTCGAACCCTGGAACATCATGTGCTCGAACAAGTGCGCGAAGCCCGTGCGTCCCGGTTCTTCGTTGGCCGGCCCCACGTGGTACCACAGGTTCACCGCGACCCTCGGAAGCCGATGGTCCTCCGAGAGGATCACGTCCAGTCCGTTCGGCAGCGTGTACTTCTCGAAGCTGAGCTTCGGGAGGTCGGTGACGCTGGTGACATTGTTTCCAGGGGCAGGACGTTGGGCGAGTCCGACGGAAGCCAACGCGACTGCGGCGAGCGCCAGGCCCGGCAACCGTTTCATGTTGGTGGTGTGCATTTGAGACGTTCCTTCTGTATGGGTCGGGAATTATACCGTAGCCATGCGCCTCCCAGCCTTAGGAGGACACGGCAAAAAGACGGAGGACACCGAAGTCCTTTTTGAATGACCGTGACCTCCGTTTTATCTCCGTGACCTCTGTGGTAGAGCTTTTGGTTTGGGAACCTTCAGAGCCGGGGGGTCGGGTCGCGGTGGATGGCAGCGAGGCTTCGAAAGGCGTCGAGCATCTCGCGGTAGGAGAAGTTGGCGTTGCGGCCGCTCGGGTTCGGCAGGACGAATACGC
>QHWL01000063.1:0-9511 GCA_003222555.1 Acidobacteriota bacterium
AAAACCGTTATGCTTGCGATTCTCATATCCGCTCCTTTGACTGCGGTCGTCGTTACGGCTGAGCTCTTCACACAATCGCAATGCCCGTGCCGAAGCCATGCACGGTTTCTGTAGTTCCGCCTAAGCCTTTCGATGAGCGTCGGTTGGAGGGGGACGCACATGGCGTACGTCCGCGTAGACGTACCGAACAAGCCGACGCCGCGCGGCACGTTTGTAAGCGGACTCGCTGATTTGGTGGCCTACAGATCCGTCGTTGTCATACGCCGGGACAGGTCGTGCCAGGGGGTTGCGCATCCGCCGGTCGGCCGCAACATCAAGTGCCGCACCAGGAACGGACTTAATGACAGGTACAGCGGGATTGAAGGCTCGCCTGATCGAATCGGCTTGGGACCTTCGTCCCAGTGCTTCAGTCGAACCGCGACCAAAGGTGCATGTTCTGAGAGCCAGCCGGTTGCGAGAATAGGGTCGATGACCGCCGAGTGCTCTCGCCGACCTTCAGTCAGTTAAACGCCCTCCAACCAGGGTCAGTGAAAGCTTCCCAAGTGTTCGAGACAAGCGGCCCCGTCGCGGTCCTGCTCGCGTTCGGATTCTCGGCGTGTGTAGGTGGGTTCGTGCCCACCCCCGCTGCTCCCTTCGCTGACATTCAGACCGCGAGCGGACCCGTGGTGCTGTGCATGTTCACGACCTGCTCAGTGATCGGCACCATCGTCAATCAAGGGCCGGACTGCGCGAGTAGCGTGACAGTGGCGGCAATATCCACGCAGAGCGGCAGTTGGCTCGGGATTCAACGTATCTCGACAGACCGGCAAACCGTGGGGCCGCTCGCGGTAGGCGCACGAGCAGACATCAATGTCTGCTGCTTCACGCATACGTATCCCCGCGTTACTTTTGCGACCGGGGTGACCTCGGTGCCGTGTCGTTAAGGCGGCCATCCGAGGCGTTCCTCTTCGACCCCGTCGATGAGTCCTAATTCTCGTCAGGGCCGCACCCTGCCTGCCAAGCGAGGTTTTGGCCACGGCGAGGGCTCTGCAGAATGTGAAAATTATTGTTGTAGCCGCCAGGAAGCTTTGGCGCACCGCGCGTGATACAACGCTCCGCCAGGTTTCGGTCCTCCCACAACTTCCCCCGATCGAATCACAACCCTTACTTCGAAAGGTCGCCGGTGAGAGCGGTATAAATGCGCTCGGTCAGATCCCGCAGGTGCGCCAGCTTGTGTCTGCTGATGTCCTTGTTGAGAGACGCCAACGGCTCCGGGTCGATGGCTCGGCTTTGAATCAAGGCGGCAGCGATGATGGCCTTCGCTTGGATTTGCCCATCGGTCATGGAGGGCCTCCTCGAACCTGATCATGCCACGACGGCGGCAGCTTCGCTGCGCGCAGAGGTCTAAAGAAGTGCCCGTGCGCGCTTGTGGTTTAATCAGGAGTATGCGTGGTCATATCTGGATTGGAATTCCTCTTGTCGGATTTTGCTTGTCCGCCGAAGCTCAGTGGCTGAACCAACCGATGGCCGGGGCTCCGCGTACGCCCGATGGCAAGGTGAATATGACCGGGCCGGTTCCTCGCCTGAACGGCAAGCCCGACCTTTCCGGAATCTGGCAGGTCCAGGCCGAGCCCCGGGAGCCGGGCGGCTTGTTCGGACTGGGGGAATCTCCCAACTCGAGATATTTTCGGGACATCCTGGCCGATTTCAGACCCGATCAACGGCCGCTGACGCCAGCGGGCGCGGAAATCGTCCGCCAGCACGGCCTGCCGGGAGCGTTTAATCCTCTGCTGAACTGTCTGCCCGATGGGGTACCGCATGGCGACCTGTTGCCGGAGCCGTTCAAGATCCTCCACACACCCGGCGTCATCATCATGCTGTACGAAGTGGAGACCACCTTCCGCCAGATCTTCATGGATGGACGCAAGCTGCCCGCCGATCCGTCGCGAACCTGGCAGGGGTATTCGGTTGGCAGATGGGAGGAAGGCGATACCCTCGTCGTTGACACCGCCGGCTTCAACGACCTCGGGTGGCTGGACGCACGCGGCACCGGGCACAGCGAGGAGATGCGAGTCGAGGAGCGCTTCCGCAGGCGCGACTACGGCCACCTGGAGCTCACCATTACCATTACCGACTCGAAAACCTTTACCAAGCCGATTACGTTCAGCGTCGTTGAGGAACTTCTTCCCGACACCGATCTGTTCGAGCACTACTGCCTCGAAAACGAAAAGGACGCACGGCACCAACCGGTCAGCGGAGGCCGGTAATCCTCCCGGGCACGCCCGTCAGCGTGCCGTCACGAGGAGGCGCCGGCCGTAGCTGTGGGACACTATGAGTACGATCTCGGCCGCTTCGACGACGAGACGGCGCGGCAGCGCAAGTCTTTGCCTGTGGATCCGCTCGAATCGGCTCCTGCCATCCAGTGCGATCACCTGATTGCGGGCGGCAGACCATACCCAGCCACCGGCAGATTGGCTCGGAACCAGATCACAATCTCCGCCTCCAGATCCAGCTGCTTCGCAAACATCGACGCGGCGTGACCGGCGTCCTTGAACATTTCTACGCGGCTATCCCGGTGCGCCGAGAGCCCGACGATCTTCTTGATCGCGGCCGCGGCATCGGTATCTTCTTCGCTGGCGGCGCCGAAAATCGGAAGGGTCGCCGACCTTTTGATGTGGGCCTCGCCCTGGGCGTCAGTCCCTCCCGAAAGCAGCACGAGCGTCCGGATTTCGGGATGACGCCGGCTGGCCTGCACCGCCTGGTTCACGCCGCAGCTCCCGCCCACCACGCCGAGCGCTCTGTTGATGACCGTTGGCTGCGCGCTGAGGAACTTCAACGCAGCGTCGACGTCTCCCGGCATCAATTCCTGAATCTTCTGACGCTGCACCCGAAAGTCGGTGAACGCTCCTGCCCGGCTCCCGCCGAAGCCGCGCCAGTCGATCGTCAGGACGTTGTAGCCGGCGACGTTCAGCATCGCGGCCAACTGGTCGTAGATCCGGCGATCGGCGTTGCACTGATGGAGGAGCAGGATGCCCGGCCCGCCCTTCTCGGCTGAATAGTAGTTGCCCTGGAGCGCGAACCCGTCGCCCGCTGTGACGCCGACCTGCCGCTGTTCCGCGCGCCCCGCGGCCGCGAAGAGCAGAATGACGAGGGAGACGAGTGGGAAGGGTGTCATCGCTCGACCAGGAAACCTTTTTCGTCGGCCTCCCGATCAACCAGGAATCCCATGTTTGGCGTCCCCATCTCCTCCCAACTCTGACCGCCGTAGTGGACCCACTTGCTCGGGTCGGGGTTGTACTTGTTGGCCGTCGAATTGTCGTAGGTGAACTGAACGAGCATCTTGGAGCCCTTTGGGATCTTCACGGAGGTCCGGTACGTGAGCTGCCAGTTGAAGTTGTAACGCGGCAGGTAGAGGAGCGTCTCTTCTTTCCCGTCCGGATACACAAGCGTGTAGCGGACCGTCTTTCCGCGGACATGGGCGTGCGGCCGGAACCAGACGAGCTCGACTTCCTTCAGAAAGCTTATTTTCGCGAGCGGACCCGGATGGTTGTCCGCATAGGGAGGAATCGCCAGCGTCGCGTTCGCCTGCTGCCGCTCGACCGGCGCACTGTCGCCCTCCGGTCCATCCTGTGGCAGGAACTTCTTCGCCGGCGGCGTTTTTGTCACGGTGAAGCCGACGCGGCTCTTGTCGACGACTGCCAGTCCGGTGGCCGTATAGTGCAGACTCACGATCATGTCGGAACCCGCCGGCACCAGCATCCCGGCGTTCACGGGCCGATAGTCTTCGAACGGCAGCCCCGGCAGGTAGCAAAACTCGTTGGTGCCCTCGTGATACACGGTGGGACGGCCAACGCGGCGCGTCACCTCGGTCGTGCCCGCGACGCGCGTAAGCACAACGCCATCGCGCGGGCCGGTCGTCGTCCCGTCGGGTTTCGTCATGGTGCCGTCTTCGCCGCGCGGCACCTCCATCCACTGGTACTCACCGTACGGCGTCGTCGCCTTGTGCTTCTGGAAACCAAAGCACATGTGATGGACGACGGCCGGTACGCCCGGCATGATCTCAACCGATGTGACCCAAGTGTCCTCTTTGAACGGCGCGGGAACTGCGATGCGTTCCCATTCCACGATGCCACGGGCTGGAACGGGATATGGCGGCAGATCGACGCTGACGTCCGGCTTGATTTGCCAGCCGCCGGCGGGCCACTCGATCTCGGGCGGCGCAGCGGTTGGATCGCCTTCGGGGGCACCGTTATTAACCCACGCCGCGATGGTGTCAATCTCGGTCTGCGTCAGAGACCGGTCGTTATTGAAGTGCCCATGGCGTGGGTCCGCAAACCAGGGCGGCATCGCTCTCGAGACAACCGCCGCCTTGATGGCCTTTGCCCACGGCCTGGTGTCCTTGAAGGTGAGCATCGAGAACGGCCCGATCTGACCCGGCCGGTGGCAGCTCTGGCAATTCTTCTGTAAGACCGGAAGCACGTCCTTATGGAAGGTGATCGCCGCGGCGGCATTCTGACTGGCCGCAGGTGTCGGCGCCCACACCAGCGCCGCCATCATGATCAGGACTATCGGGACAGCAGCGACGGACATCCTGGAAAGCATGACTATCTCCAGTAGTTGAACGGCCCGTGAGCGGAACACAAATGAAACTCGTCCTCCCGCTCGCGGTCAAATCGAAACGACCTTACGCTGTTTTCGAAAGCTTGGCCATCTGGCCATCCACCAGCTTCTTCAACTCGGCTTGATTACCGGCCGCGATCGAGGTGGAAATATTGTCCGCCAGCGTTTTCAGCGCGGCCTGAGCGTCTTTGTAGGCGCCCGCTTCAACCTTTCGGAATGTGGTGACGTACTGATCCATCAGCGCCTTGCGTTCGGTCGCCGCTTTGGACGCTGCCGTGAAGCCAGAGTCCGGAACGTTCAATAGAGCACTCTTGAGATCGCCCCATCCGAGGTCGATGACGATGGGCTTGACGCGCATGAATTCGCCCGTCATCTGCGTCAAGCCGGCGACTTGTTGCACGAAGTAGTGTTCGTCGAACCCGTGCATTCCTGCTTCCGTGTCGACCTGCGCAAAGGTCTGCGTCCAGCCGCCAGGCCAGTCGCCGGCGAGCCCCATTCCCGGGATGTTGAATTCGCGGCCCTTGTTCATCGGACTCTTGACGCTACCCTGAAGCCCGCCGTTGACGCCCGGCGTCACGAACCGGCCGGTCTTGACGTCAACCCTGGGCCACTTGTTGGCGGTGGCCGCCCTCGCAATGGCTTCCACCATCCAGATGTTGCTGTTGTTGACGTCGATCAGGCTCGTGATGACCCCGCCGTCTTCCGGCCGCTCTTTGGAATAGGTGTACTCGTTTCCCCCGGATCCGACTTCGATGGTCTGCCGGCCTCCCATGTGCTCCATCCCTATCGTGGCGACGATTGATTTCACCTTCTCGGGATGGAGGTGGTAGTAGTCGTACTGCGGCCAGGAGCCTTCACCGCCGGGCATGAAGTGCCGGCAGTCGAAATAGAACACGATCGTTCGGTCCCGTTGCGCCTTTGGAATGTGATTGAAATACGACATGATGCCGATCATGCCGAAGCCGCCGTTCTCTTCGATCAGCGACATCGCATCGGTATGCGTCGCGAGTAAGACTTGCTCGTCGAGCGGCGTGCCGTAATTTTTGCCTGGCAGATGGGCGATGATGGCTTTGCCTTTGTCCTGCTGGAAACGGGCAATCAACGTCAGCGTGGCCCTCCGGCCCGCCTTTGCGTCGGCAAGCACCTTCGCGCCATTCACCCGATCGAGCGTGAGCGTCGGGCAGTTGATGTACTCCGCACCGAGCGTCGCTCGCCCGTCCACGGTGTAGACGCTCCGCTGCGTCAGCCCCAGCGCGGCGCCGGGCGACAAGTCGTACACATGGACGATGCCCGCCGCCTTCCCCTTGATGGCGATCGCCGCGAAGCGACCCAGCTGACTCCAGACCCAGCGGGAATGAAAGGAACTGGTCACGCTGGTAGGTGGACAGACAAACAGTGGATGCCATTTGCCCGGCGAACGCCATTCGTAATCCGTCAGCGTATAGTTGTCGAGGAAGTTGTTGTTGTAGGGGGGATCCGGGTATTTGGCCGTCTCGCAGACGAGAATTTTCCCAGCGATGTCCGCGTCGGCCGGCGGATGCGCCGGGTCGTAATACACCATCTGCGCAGTGATGCCTTCGGGAGGCGTGTGGCCCGAGGTCATCCCGTACGAGGCCACCATCGGTACCGGTTTACCGTCGGAGACGAGCTTCTCCACGGCGATGCCGGAGTCGTACATATGGGTCCTGCGATCCGGCCAGTCCTCCACGATGTAATGGTCGTAGGGCATCTCGATGTAGTCGAGGTCGACGGCGCCGAACTCCGACATTTTCGAGATAAGGAAATCCGTGTATTTCTTCCAGCCCGTGCTTCCCGCATACGTGGGACCGCACTCGGTCGCCTTCAAGGTATGCCACTGCAGGGCCAGTTCGGGCGTGATCATGAACCTCTGGTTGATTTGTGGAAATCCCCCGGCGTGGGCGGCGGCGGCCGCGGGTTTGGCCTGGGCCCCGAGCGACGTCCGGCTCAGGACGGTGCCCGCGGCGACGCCCGCGGCGGTCTTCAGGAAGGTCCGCCGGGAAGAAACAGTCGTCTTGTTCCGCGATTTGCTCATAGTGCCTCCACCTATCGGTGCAGGATAGTCGAAATGGCCGGGTTTCGCATGGTCATTTTGCGAGTTTCTACGGCCTGGCCGCCTCCGAGCGTCTGAGCGATAGTCGGCGCGAGGATTTCGTGTGGGCTGAGACGAGTCGTCGCTGGCGACCCATCTCGACGTGCACCGCTACTTCTTCGGACGCGACACTGGTGGAACCAGATTGTTCAGCCGGTAGTACGCGACGAGCAGTCCATAGTGTTCAGCGGAATGCTCGATGACCGACAACCACGGCTCCGGCGAGGCGGCGAAGCGGGTCGCCGGCGTGGCCTTGAGCGTCGCATCCGCTTCCGCAATCGCCTTCTTGAAACCCGCGACGACGGCCGCCTTGTCCGCGTAGCTCTTCGGATCGAGCTCGCTCCATTGCACCGCTTCCCCTCTTCCCGCCTTGGCTGCGTAGGTGGTGCCGGAGAAGACATGCACGAGCACTTCGCCGAACGACCGCATCTCGGGCTTCGGCTTGAATCCGTATTTATCGGCGGGGAAGTCCTCCGCCATCTCGAGCAGGTTCTTGTGCACGCTGTTGAAGCTGGTCGTGATCGCCTTCATCGGGTCGGGTGGTTGCCGCGGCTGGCTGTCTGGCTGTGAATCGCCGTGGCGATGCCGAGAACTGCCAATCCGATCGCCAGGCACGTGCGTGGATGAATCATCTGCTTCCTCCGTTGAAATGACGTTACGCGCCAATGGAGTCAATTTACCAGGAATGGCGCCGAGGTTACAGTCGGTGCTTCAGTTCGCGGCCCTGTGCGTTCGCTCGACCGATTGTGCACCTTACAGGTTGCAGAGAGTCTATACTTCCGACACACTGCACGTCTTTAGGCGCCGTCGCCGTGCATCGCGTCAGTTGAGGATTTTCGTCACGCTGCCGACTTGTCACGAGCGCGCCGAGTTGAAATTTTGCGGCGTCTCCTCGATTCGCCGCAGCGCTCAGCACCGCACCTGAGTGGTGGAACCGGTTCGAGAGAATCGGACGTAAGGAGGTTGAGATGATGAAGTTCCCCCGACTCTTACTGGTCGTGATCGGCCTGCTGCTCGCGCCCGCCGCCGCGTGGGCGCAGGGCACCGGAGCCAGCAGCATTGCGGGCGTGGTGCACGACTCGTCGGGCGCGGTCCTGCCCGGCGTAACGGTCGAAGCCGCCAGCCCCGCGTTGATCGAAAAGGTCCGCTCCGCCATCACCGACACCCAAGGCCTGTATCTCATCGCCGATCTGCGCCCCGGGGCGTACGAAGTGACCTTCACGCTGTCCGGCTTTTCCAGCGTCAAACGGGAAGGCATCGAGCTGACGGTGGGGTTCACGGCGACGGTCAATGCCGAGTTGCCGGTGGGGACGGTGCAAGAAACGGTCACGGTATCCGGCGCCGCGCCGATCGTGGACACGCGGACCGTCATTCAGCGGACCACGCTCCCGAGCGACACACTGGATGCGCTCCCGCTCGCCAGAAACTCGAACAACCTAGCGGACCTCCTCCCCCAGGTCGTTCAGGTGGTGGCGGTTGGCGGCGGCATCGAGGGCGAGACCCCGGGCGCGCTGTCGGTCAATGGCGGCAATCCTTTTGAGATCAACATCCTGCAGGACGGCATGAACCTTCAGATGCTGTCCATGGGCACGACCAGCTTTAATCCGTACGCCCTGCAGGAAATCGGGATGGAGACCGCCGCCCGCTCCGCCGAAGTCTATACCGCCGGTATCGGGTTCAACCTCGTGCAACGCGACGGCGGCAACACGTTCAGCGGCAGCGGCGGCTTCATCTGGGGCTCTTCCAAACTTCAGCAGAGCAACCTGACGGACGAGCTGCGCGCTCGCGGCCTGACCGCGACCCCGTCGCTCAAACAATTCTACGATGTCGGCGCCGGAATGGGGGGGCCGATCAAGAAGGACAAGCTGTGGTTCCATGTCGCCGTCCGTGATTGGAAGACTGCCCGGTACTTTGCCGGTAATTATTACAACTTGACGCCGCACACCTTGCTCTATACACCGGATCTCAGTCGGCCGGGCTACTCGACCGACTTTTACCGCAACCTCAATCTCCGCCTGACAGGGCAGGCGTCGTCGAAGGACAGGGTGACAGGCCACCTCACGTACGACAACAACTGCGACTGCGACATCAGGGGGAGCGGCATCATCGAGCCCTCAGCCAATATCGACCAGTACTACAGACCGATGGTGAGGGCGGTCTTCACCTGGAACCGGCCGCAGACCAACCGGCTGCTACTTGAGGCGGGAGCGGCGGCGGTTATGTCGACTCTCGATGTCCAGCGCGTGGCATCTGCGGGAGTCACGGAGAGCGACATCGGTGTCAACGACACAGGAACGGGCATCACCTACGGCTCGCGCGTCGGAGCCGCAAACACGTTCCCCACCCACAATTGTTGCTATGGCGTCGGATTCAAGGGCCGCATGTACAACCAGCGGTTTGCGGTGTCCTACATCACCGGGACGCATACCTTCAAGACCGGCTTCACCCATGAGTTCTTCACTATAAACCCGGGGGGGGACCCGCGTTCGAAAGACCCCAACATGATCAATCAGGGCGTGCAATACACCTTCAGGAACCAGGTGCCCCAGTCGGTCACGATTTTTGCCACCCCCGTCGGGTGGTCGAGCGACTCGACGCTCTATGGGGCCTTCGTGCAGGATCGGTGGACCCACCGGCGGTTGACCCTGGACCTGGGGCTGCGGTTCGACACCTTCAGCGCTGTGGCGAATGCCCAGACGCTCGGGGCCGGTTATTTCGTGCCCGCACGCAGCTACCCGGAGGTGCGGGAGGTGCCGAATTGGAAGAATCTCAATCCGCGGCTTGGGGGCTCCTACGATTTGT
>QHWL01000063.1:9525-12454 GCA_003222555.1 Acidobacteriota bacterium
GCCGGACCGCGGTGAAGGCTTCGTTTGGCCGGTATTCCACCGGGACCTCGTCGAAGGGGAACAATGGGTATGCGCTCATTCAACCCATCCAACGTGTAGCCATGCAAGCGAACCGAACGTGGAACGACAGCTTCTTTGGGCCCGGTGATCCTCGTACGGGTAACTTGAAGCCTGACTGCGTCCTCGGTCCCTCGAATTTGGCCGCCAACGGCGAATGCGGGCCGCTGTCGGACCGGAACTTTGGTGGAACTTCGGCGACCAGCTTGAACTATGGCGACGATGCCCTGAAAGGCTTCAACAGCGCGCAGCCGTTCTACTGGCAGGGCTCGGTGTCGGTGGATCACGAGATCCGGCCGGGGACGTCTCTGACGGTCAACTACAACCGGACCGTGTATGGCAACTTCACCGTGACCGACAATCTGGCAGTGACTCCGGCGGACTACGACCAGTTTTGCATCACGGCGCCGGTGGATGCCCGCCTCCCCGGCGGCGGCGGGAACCAGATCTGCGGGCTCTACGACATCAAGCCGGGGAAGTTCGGCCAGGTGAACAATCTGGTGTCGATGGCGGGGCCCGGAAGGCAGCCATCAACGGTCTTCAACGGCGTTGACCTCCTGACGCGGATGCGGTTTGCGGGGGGCGTGCAGGTTCAAGGGGGCGTGAGCACGGGGCAGTCGGTAACCGACAGCGCGACGCCCGCGCCGGCCACTTGCTTCGTGGTGGATTCCCCGCAGACCTACCAGTGTCACGTCAGTCCGACGTGGGCCTCCGGGACGCGGCTCAAGTTCATGGTCCTCTACCCGCTGCCCTGGAGCTTCCGGGCCAGCACGATCTACCAGAATCTGCCTGGGATTACCCGCCAGGCGACCCGCTCGTACAGCAATGCCGAGATTGCGCCCTCGCTGGGCCGCAACCTGGGGTCCTGTGGAGCCGCGGCGACCTGTAACAATAGTGTCTCGGTCAATCTGATCCAGCCCGGCACCGCCTTCGAGCCGCGGATCAACCAGATGGACTTCCGTCTGTCCCGGATTTTCCCCATGGGACGGTACAGAGTCGAAGCCAATCTCGACGTCTTCAACCTGCTCAACACGAGTTCCGTGATCGACGCGAACTTCACGTACGGGGCGAAGTGGCTGAACCCAGTTCAGATTCTCGCCGCGCGCATGGCGAAGGTCTCGGTGCAAATTCGCTTCTGAGGTAGAGGGCTGGGGCGGAGCCGGCGCACTGCCGGCTTCGCCGCCGGCGGCTGCGCGTCCTCGGAACGAATACCCTGTAGGAGGATCGATTGTGAAAGGCACAAAAGTCGGCCGGCGAGACTTTCTCAGGATGGGCGCCGGCGCGGGCGCCGCGCTGTCAACCGGACTCATGGCCCGCAGCGGGTGGGCGCATGCCACTGGGCGCGCGAGGCCTATATGAAGGCCGTGGCGAAAATGCGCCAGAACGGTGGCGCCAGTAAAAATCGGCTCAGCTTCGATCTGGACAAGCGACGCCAGTGGATGGACACCCATGGCGTGCAGATGCACGTGCTCAGCCTGTCGGGCGGTATGCCGTGGCAATGGGTGCCGCCCGACTTCGGTGACAGCCTCGCGCAGATCATCAATGACGCCAACGTGCAGGCGCACACGGCCCATCCCGACCGGTTCATGGGTGCCATCGAGGTCTCGATCCGCGATCCGACCCTCGCGTTGAAAGAACTGAACCGGATGGCCGGGAAGCCGGGCATGCGGACGGTCCACCTGCCCAACTCCATCGAGGGCCACGATTACCTGTTCGAAGACCGGTATGCCCCGGTGCTGGCGCGCATCGAGGAACTGGGGTATCCGATCCTGTTCCACCCGCTCGACGGCGACGAAAACATCTTCGGGGGATGGAAGTCGCGGTTGGCGACGGAAACAGCGAAGGCGGCCAACCTGAACAACACGCTTGGCTTCCCCTTCGAGCACGCCACGACGGCGACCAAGTTCATCATCACTGGCACGCTGGACAAGTATCCGAAGCTCGAGATCGTGCTGCCGCATGCGGGCGGTGTTTTCCCCTACCACGCCGGACGTATCCACCGCGGCATCGTGAACCGCGGCAACTACAAGAAGCGTCAGTTCGCGTTTCGCGACTACATCCGCCGCTTCCACTACGACACGCTCACGTTCTATCCGGAGGCGTTGCGCTTCCTGATCAACCTGGTCGGCGCCGACCGCGTCGTGATCGGCACGGACAACTTCGCGATCATGGACGTGGAATATCCGAACGCGCTCGTCGAGTCGTTGAAACTGCCGGAAGCGGATCTCGGCAAAATCCTGAAGGGGAACGCGTCCAGGCTTTTGCGTCTCTCCACGACATAGCCGTGAACCGCATGGACATCCAAGCTTGACGATTGAAGCAGAATCAGGAGCACTGCGATGCGGGATTCACACGCGGCGTTCGGGAAGTCCGGAGTCGGACGACGCGACTTAGTGAAGCTTGGCGCCACGGCAGGGGCCATCACGATGCTGGGCGCCTGTGCGCGCGAAGAGAAAGCCGCCGCTTCCCCGCCCGCGGCGGCGGAGGGAGGATCGGCGGCGGGCCCTCAAGCCAAGAGACCAAACATTTCGATCGATGTGCATGCCCACTGGTCGCCGGAGCCCTATACGAAAGCCTTGAGGCAAATCAGACGCGGAGGGGGCAACGACGACGCGGTGAAACCCCTGATGGCGGATCTGGAAACCAAGATCAAGATGATGGACGAGAAGTCCGTGCAGACGCTCATCCTGACCCAGGGCGGCGGGATGCCCTGGAGTTGGGTGTCGCCGGAAGAGAGCGCGCATCTGGTGACCTTGCTCAACGACGCCGGCTTAGAAGCCCACAAGGCGTTCCCGGACCGTTTCGTCCTGGGGGCCGAGATCCCCGCAATGGATCCGGGTCTCGCCCTGAAGGAAGTGGACCGTATGGCCGG
>QHWL01000064.1 GCA_003222555.1 Acidobacteriota bacterium
TCCAGACGGTCGAAAAAGCGCTGTCTAGATAGCTCCGAGTTGACAGGCTTGTCACGAGGGCACAAGTGGGCGGGCCAGGTTGGAGACACAGGCAGTGACTAAGCGGATCGTTGACTGTAACAAAGCCGAGCGGCGAAGCCGCGAAGGCACAGGCTGCGGGGGTGGGGCCCCGCGGCAAAGTAAGAAAAGTTAAAATGCCTTCGCGCATCGGCGATACATTTCATCGGCTGAGAGCCGAACGGCGGCCAGGGCTGATCACGTACATCACGGCCGGCGATCCCGACCTGCCGAGGTCCGCCGAGATCTTGAAGGCGCTCGATCGCGCGGGCGCCGATGTGCTCGAAGTCGGCGTTCCGTTCTCCGATCCGCTGGCCGACGGTCCCGTCATCCAGCGCGCCACGGAACGCGCCCTCTCGGCGGGCGGCAGCCTGCGTGCATCGCTGTCGCTCATCGCCCGGGTTCGTCCGCACGTGTCGGCGCCGATCGTTGTCTTCACCTACGTGAACCCGCTGATGCGGATGGGTGTGGCGGCGTTCGCCAAGGAGGCGGCGTCGGCGGGCGTCGACGGCGTGCTGGCGCTGGATCTGCCGATCGAGGAGGCGGAAGAGTTCCGCGAAACGCTCGCGGCCTCAGGCCTCGACACGATTTTCCTGTTGAGCCAGACGACGAGCGAGGCGCGGATCAAGAAGGCATCGGCGCTCGGTCGCGGATTCCTGTACGGAATCTCGCGGCTCGGCGTGACCGGCGCGCGCGATCGCGTGGCGTCGGGCGCTGAAGCGCTGGCGCGGCGGATTCGCGCGCACACGGCGATGCCGATCGCGCTCGGCTTCGGGATCTCGCATCCAGAGCACGTCGCTGAAATCGGCGGTTACGCGGACGCCGCTGTCGTCGGCAGCGCGCTCGTCTCGCTGATTGCGCAGGAGAGCGGATCGCCGCAGCTCACCGAGCGTGTCGAAGAGTACGTCCACTGGCTGAAAGGTGACTCGGCCCGCGCCACTGCGCAAGCGGGAGGGGCGCGCGGGATTCCACGCGGGTAGGAAGCGCCTGCGACCAGCGCATCGGATGAGGCGCCCCGCCGGGAGCGTCGTGTCGGGTTTTAGGTTTGGTGAACAAGTCACGTTCAACGGAGAGATCGCGGAGGCTGCAGAGAGTCTTTGGTCGGAACCCTTTCATCATAGGAAAGAAGATTAGCTGACCATGCCCACGCTTGACGATTTGCGCAACGACATCGACCGAGTCGACGAAGTGCTGGTGCGCCTTCTGAACGAGCGCGCACGATGCGTGTGCGAAATCGGCCGACTGAAAAAGTTGCAGGGCCTCGAGGTGTACCAGCCGGACCGCGAGAAGCTGGTGCTCGAACACGTGCGTGGCGTTGCCGCCGAAGGGCCCCTGGGGCCCGAAGCCATCGGGCGGCTGTTCGAACGCATCATCGACGAGGCGCGCCGGCTGGAGCGGCGGGTCGTTTACGACGAAGACGGTCTCGAGACGCCGCGCGCGGACGCGCAGCACAACCGAGAGCAGCGCTGAAGGACGGTGAACGGTTATCATGAATGTTCCGCTAGGGGAGGCAACAGAAGCCATGGTCGTAGTAATGGAAGAACGGGCCAGCGAAGCCCAGATCGAACAGGTCGTCGCCCGGTTGATTGAAATGGGGATGGACGTGCACCGCTCGACCGGTGTCACCAGAACGGTGCTCGGCGCGGTCGGGCAGGGGCAGCCCGACACCGGTCTCATCGAGGTGCTCGACGGCGTGCACGAGGTGGTGCGGATCTCCGAGCCGTTCAAGCTGGCGAGCCGCACGTTCAAGCCCGATGACACCGCCATCATGTCCGGCGACGTCCGGATCGGCGGCGACGAAGTGATTGTCATGGCCGGACCGTGCTCGGCGGAGAACGAGGGTCAGGTCCGCGCGGCCGCGGCGGCGGTCCGAAAGGCCGGCGCGAAGGTGTACCGCGGTGGCGCGTTCAAGCCCCGTAGCTCTCCGTACAGCTTTCAAGGGCTGGGCGAAGAAGGCCTCCGACTGCTGCGCGATGCGTCGAACGCCGAAAACATGCGGCTGGTCTCGGAAGTCATGGACGTCAGCCAAATCGACGTCGTCGGTCGCTACTGCGACATCTTCCAGGTCGGCGCGCGCAACATGCAGAATTACACGCTGCTGCGCGAACTGGGTCATACCCGCAAGCCGGTGCTGCTCAAGCGCGGAATCTCGGCGACCATCGAGGAGTGGCTGCTCTCGGCCGAGTACATCCTGAGTGGCGGCAACACCGACGTCATCCTCTGCGAGCGCGGCATCCGCACCTTCGAGACGGCCACGCGGAACACTCTCGATATCTCGGCAATTCCGATCGTGAAGAAGCTCAGTCATCTGCCGATCGTCGTCGATCCCAGTCACGGAACGGGGCGGCGCGACAAGGTCGCGCCGATGGCGCGCGCAGCGGTGGCGGCCGGCGCCGACGGCCTGCTCATCGAGGTGCACTGCGATCCCGATCACGCGCTCAGCGACGGCGCTCAGTCGATGTTCCCGTCGCAGTTCGACCGGTTGATGGCGGAGCTGCGAATCATCGCGCCGGCGATCGGCCGCAGCATCTGTCTGGAGCCGGTGACGCGGCGCGGATGGGGCACGTAGGGGAAATTGCTGATTGATGATTGCAAATTGATGATTGGAGTTCCAGAAATTCCGCAATAAATGATCAATCATCAATCTAAAATCTGCAATGCAACAGCTCCCCGTCATCCAACCCGGGCGCCCGGCCGAGGGGCAGCGGCCGGTGTTCGACAAAATCGGCATCGTCGGCCTCGGGTTGGTCGGCGGGTCGATTGCTCTGGCGGCGAGGGAGGTCTGGCCCGCCTCGCTCGTCATCGGTGTCGACAACAAGGACGTCCTCGAGACGGCGATGCGCCTGCACGCCATCGACGTGGCTGCCGACGATCTCATCGTGCTCGCCGAGGCGGACCTCGTCGTGCTTGCCGCTCCGGTGCGGCAGAACATCGCACTGCTGTCGGAGCTCGACGATAACGTGCGGCAGGCGGCCGTCATCACCGACACCGGCAGCACGAAACGCGCGATCGCCGATGCCGCACGCGCCCTGCCGGCGCGGTTTACGTTTATTGGAGGTCACCCGCTTGCCGGGGCGGCGAAGGGAGGCCTCGAGCACGCCCGTCCGGATTTGTTCAAGGGCCGTCCGTGGTTGTTGACGCCGTCGGGCGACGCGGGAGGACCGGCCGTCGAGCAACTGTCGGCGTTCGCCCGTGCGCTCGGCGGGGAGCCGAGGATCGTGGACGCCGGCACCCACGATCGGATGCTCGCGTTCCTCAGTCATCTCCCGCAGCTCACAGCCAGCGTATTGATGGCAGTCGTCGGTGACGCGGTCGGGAAGGACGGCCTTTCGCTCGCCGGGCGGGGGCTGGCCGACAGCACGCGGCTGGCGTCGAGCCCTCCCGAGATCTGGAAAGACATTGCCGCCACCAACGAGGACGAGCTCGGCCCGGCGCTCGACGCACTCATCACGCTCCTGCAGGATCTCCGCCGCGACCTTCCCTTCGGTGAGCGGTTGACGGAGGTCTTCACCACAGCCGCGGGCTGGCGCGAGCTCCTCACGAAATAGCGCGGCCGCGCGGAGCTCATGGTGCTCGGCCACATCGGGACTGCGAATGAACAACGATCTTGAACCCGTGATTCTCAGCGCCTGCCGGACCCCGATCGGTTCGTTTGGCGGCCGGCTCAAGGACCTGTCAGCGGTCGATCTAGCCGCCGTCGTGATTCGCGAAGCGATAACACGCGCACGCGTCACGCCGGCCGAGATCGGCGATGTCGTGCTGGGGTGTGTCCTTCAGGCCGGTGCCGGAATGAACGTCGCGCGTCAGGCCGCGCTCAAGGCCGGTCTGCCGGTCGAAGTGCCGTGCGAAACGGTGAACCGCGTTTGCGGCTCCGGGCTCCAGGCGGTCGTCCACGCGGTCGAGGCGATCCGCGTCGGGTACGTCGACACCATAGTTGCCGGCGGTACCGAATCCATGTCGAACGCGCCGTATTTGCTCAAAGGAGCACGGTGGGGCTACCGCATGGGCCACGGCGAACTCATCGACTCGATGCTGTTCGAAGGGCTCACGTGTGCGATCGAGTCCTGTCACATGGGGATTACGGCGGAGGAGATCGCGACGCGCTACAAGATTTCGCGTGCCGACCAGGATGCATTCGCGGCGCAAAGCCAGCAGCGCGCCGAACGAGCCCTCGAGGACGGCAGCTTCAGGGCGGAAGTAGTTCCCGTCGAAGTGCCTCAACCAACGGGCGCGCCGATTCGCGTCGACACAGATGAATATCCGCGACGAGGTACGACCGCGGAAAAACTTGCGGGGCTCAGACCCGCCTTCAAGAAGGACGGGTCGGTCACTGCGGGGAACGCGTCGGGCGTCAACGACGGCGCCGCGGCGCTCATCGTGACGACGGCGGAGAAAGCGAAGAAGTCGGGGACGGCGCCCCTCGCCCGCATCCTTTCGTATGCATCGACCGGCGTCGAGCCCAGGGTGATGGGCATGGGGCCGGTACCGGCCGTGCGCACGGCCCTGGATCGCGCCAGGTTGAAGATTGGTGACATCGATCTGTTCGAGCTGAACGAAGCGTTCGCGGCGCAATCGCTGGCCGTCGCCCGCGAGCTCGGCCTCGATCCCTTGAAGGTCAACATTCAGGGCGGCGCGATAGCCCTCGGCCATCCTATCGGGGCGAGCGGCGCGCGGATTCTCACGACGCTTGTCTACGCGCTCCACGCCCGGAAGCTGCGTTACGGCGTCGCGTCGCTGTGCGTCGGCGGGGGGATGGGAATAGCAATGACCGTGGAGGCGCTATAACGATCCGGATCGTCCGAGCAGCGCTCGATGACGTCGTGAGGCACGCGCGCGAGGCACGGCCCGCCGAGTGCTGCGGCCTGCTGCTCGGCAGCGCCACCACGGTCGCCGAAACCATACGGACGCCGAACGCGACCGACGATCCGAACAGGTTCTTCATCGAACCGCAAGCGCACATCGAAGCGCGTCGCGAGGCGCGCGGCCGTAACCTCGAGGTGGTCGGCTTTTATCATTCGCACCCGCACTCACCGCCCGAGCCCTCGACGACCGATCTCACCGAAGCCTCGTATCCCGACCACCTGTATCTCATCGTCAGTCCGGCGACCGATCCTGCGAGGATCCGGCTCTTCCGCCTTGTCGGAGGGAGGTTCCTGGAGGTGCCGTTCCTCGCCGTCCCGTAAAGGCTGCGCACGAAGACGCGTGTCGGGTCGGGTGAGGCTGGTGGGATAAGTGGGTCTGGTGAGTTCGTCCCTGACTTAAGACGGCCCGGTGAGGCTGGTGGGGCAGGTGGGTCTGGTAAGGTTGACACCTGGCTTACCCGCCCTACCAGGCCTACCCGCCCCACCAGACCCACCCGCCCTGAAGTTACTGTCCGTTGTCGCGCAGCCCGGGGCGGACCTGAATGGTCGCGGTCGCCGAGGCCACCGTCTTGTCGCGCCTCTTCAAGTGGAACATGATGCGGTAATTGCCGGCCCGGAACACATGCTCGACGGTGAAGCGGCGTTTGATTTGGCTTTTTCCTGGTTCGTACGGTTCGCAGTCGCTCGAGGCCTCAGAGGCGGTTCCGTCGCCCCACTGCCATTCGACGGAGGGACAGTAATACTCTTCGAAATCGTTGGCCCCGCCAAGGAGTTCGGCGGTGAGGACGACGCGCGACGGAGCCATGCTGATCGTGGGCTGCGCCTTCAACGAGATTTTCGGGCGCTTGTCGTTGTCCCTCGGGTCCTTGGCGTCTTTGTCGTCCTTCTGCTGGGCGGTTGTCGTCGTCGCGGCGGCGAGCGTGAGACACGCGGCACCGACCCAGGCAAAACGCCCCAGAATCTGCATACTCTGGCTTCCTCGGTTTGGCAGCTGGCTGTTCACATTGTACGGCTCGCGCTGCGCGCCGGCAACCCGTTCAGCGATAATAATCTGATGACCACCACAGCCGTGTCCTCTCCGGTGACCTGCACCTCGGCGATGCTGTCTGCCGTCGACACCGATCTTCTCGTGGTGCCCTGGTTCGAGGGCGAAGGGCCGGGAGCGGTCCCGGAGCTCGATCGGTCGACGAGCGGCGAGGTGGCGCGCGCGCTCGCGTCGAAGGAATTCGCCGCGCGCCCGTACGATCTGTTCATCACCTCCGTGACAGACCGCGGTTGGCGGCCTCGTCGTGTGGCCCTCATCGGCGCGGGACGGCGCGCCGTGTTCGGAAGCGATCTCGCGCGAAAGTTCGCCACCGCGGTTGGACTGAACGCGCGCCAGCGCTGGATCGAGCGCGTGGCGTTCGTGCTGCGCGCCGACGCCGCGGGTGCCACACCCCTCAACGAGCTGGCGCAAGCGGTCGCCGAAGGGCTCACGCTGTCAGAGTTCGACGCGGGCAGTTACAAGACCGACGATCCGCCGCCGGCCAGGCCCCCCGCCTGGACGGTCGCCGTGAGCGGCGCGACCGACGACGAGTTTGCTCGAGCCAGCGAGGCGGTGGCGCGCGGCCGGCTGCTGGGCGAGTGCAGCAATCTTGCGCGCGAGCTCGCCAATGAGCCGGGCAATACGCTGACGCCTCGCGAGTTCGCGCGGCGCTCGGAGGCGCTGGCGATCGAGGGCGGCATTTCGGTCGAGATTCTGGATGAGGAACAGATCGCGCGGCTCGGCATGGGCCTGCTGCTCGGCGTCGCGCGCGGCAGCAGCGAGCCGCCCCGAGTGATTGTGTTCCGCCATAATCCGCCGGGCGCGCCCGCCGGCCCCATGCTCGGCCTGGTCGGCAAAGGGATCACGTTCGATACCGGCGGCATTTCCATCAAGGCCGCCGAGGGCATGGAACGGATGAAGGACGACATGGCGGGAGGCGCTGCGGTCGCGTGCGCGATGCGCGCGATCGGACTCTTGAAGGCGCCAATCCGGGTCGTGGGCGTGGTGCCGGCAACCGAAAACATGCCGGGCAGCCGCGCCCTTAAGCCAGGCGATGTTTTGAAGAGCGCGTCCGGAAAAACGGTCGAGGTCATCAACACGGACGCCGAAGGACGCCTCGTGCTCGGCGACGGCCTGTGGTACGCGCGGCAACTTGGAGCCACGCATCTGGTGGATGTGGCCACGCTCACCGGCGCCGCCGTTGTCGCCCTGGGCAAGATCACGAGTGGTCTTTTCGGTTCGCAGGGATGGGTCGATCAGGTGGAGCGCGTTGCCAACCGCGCGGGAGACCGGGTCTGGCCGCTGCCGCTCTTCGACGAGTACCGCGATCAGATCAAGAGCGAGATTGCCGACTTTACGAATACCGGCGGACGCGCGGCCGGGTCCATCACGGCAGCCATGTTTCTGAAGGAGTTCACCGGCGGCCTGCCGTGGGCCCACCTCGACATCGCAGGTACCGCTTGGGCCGACGAAGCCAAACCGTACTTGCCGAAAGGACCAAGCGGCGTAGCCGTACGGACACTCGCCGAGCTCGCCTTCACCAGCCACGATTGGAAGTCAGAGGATAAGAGCTAAAGAAGAGCCTGTGAAAAATGCGACGTTTGAACGCAGAGCTCGCAGAGCACGCAGAGAAATCCCTGGGGATGATTTCTCTGCGACCTCCGCGGTCTCTGCGTTGAACGTGATTTCCCACAAGCTCTAAAGGCAAAGGGCAAAAGGAAGAAGTTATCAAACGGGTCTCTACTTGCTCGCCATTGTCGTTCAATTTCCCCTTCTACCTTCAGGCCAGCAGCCGCAGCAGCCAATCATCGTCAAGATCGTCGAACCGCCGGGCGATCCGACCGGTCTCGCCGCCGTCCTCATCGGCGCGCTCGGCCTGACCGGGGTGATCGTGCTGATCGCCGTGCTGCTCGGGCTGGTCCTGGCCGGCGTGCTGTTCTGGATCCGATCTCGGTCCCTCTGAGGCGGACGCGAGGATGCTCGTGCGTGGGTCGTCAGACCTGCGATCTCCGCTTCGGCAACGGTCTCGGTGAGCGATGCGCCAATCAGCCACGTGCCC
>QHWL01000749.1:0-1870 GCA_003222555.1 Acidobacteriota bacterium
GAGAAGTGCTTGCTGCTCAAGGAGAAATGGGCGATTGGATTGACAGCAATCGAGCGGTTTTGATATTGTCACCGTTCCGAGTCGATTGGTCGAGTACTCATGTCCCACGGTTTTTCTGCCCACGAATCCGCCATAAGGGCCGCCGTGTGCGCGTCGGCATGGTGGTATTGGGGCATTTTCGAAGAGGCACCCGCCTTGGCCTGACCCTGCCACTGCGCGACCGAGTGATCAAGCCTCTTCAGCCGGCAGGTTGAGGAGGCTTTTTTTGTTTTGGGGAAGACGGACGGGAGTCGTTGCAATATGACGAAAGCGCTCATCTGCGCGACGGTGACAGCGTCCACGACGGCGGAGCTTCGCCGGCGACGGGACGAAGTCGTCGACGCCGATCTGATCGAGCTGCGGCTCGACTCGGTGAGCGATCCGAGCGTCGCCGGCGCACTGGCCGGACGCCGCCGCATGGTGATCGTCACGTGCCGGCCCACCTGGGAAGGCGGCCGCTTTGCCGGCTCCGAGGAGGAGCGGAAAAAGCTGCTGGGGGAAGCGCTGTCGCTTGGCGCGGAATACGTGGACGTGGAATGGCGCGCGCATTTCGACGATCTGATCGCACAAACGGGCGGGCGACGGATCGTTCTCTCGATGCACGACTTCGAGGGCATGCCGCCCGATGTCGCGGCGCGCGTGCAGGAGCTGCGCGCCACGGGGGCAGAGGTCGTCAAGCTGGCGGTGAAGGCGACGCGGTTGCGCGACTGCGTGCCGCTGCTGGAGCTCGGCGCGCGGGCCGGACGGCATGGCGGCCTCGTCCTCGTCGCGATGGGCGAGTACGGGGTGGCGACCCGCGTGCTGGCGCGGCGGTTCGGCTCGATGTGGACCTATGCCGGACTCGAGCGCGACGTAGGGCAGTTGACGCCGAGCGCGCTCGTCGACGAGTTCCGCTTTCGTTCGCTGACCGAGTCGACCAGCGTGTACGGCCTGGTCGGCTCGCCCGTGGCGCATTCGGTGTCGCCGGCGATGCACAACGCCGCCTTTGGTGCGTCGCGGCTCGATGCCGTCTATCTGCCATTTCGTGCCGCCGATGCGGACGACTTCGTCGCCTTCGCCCGCGGCATCGGACTGAAAGGCGCCAGTGTGACGATTCCCTTCAAGCGTTCGCTGTTTGAGCTGGTCGACGAGGCGGATGCCGTCGCGCGCCGGATCGGCGCGATCAACACGATTCGCATCGTCGATGGGCGGTGGATGGGTGGAAACACCGACGCCACCGGATTCCTGAAGCCGTTGCGCGATCGGATGCCGGTGTCGGGCGCCCGGGTTGCTCTGCTCGGCGCCGGCGGCGCCGCCCGCGCGGTGGCAATCGCGTTGGCATCGAGCGGCGCGCAAGTAACCGTCCACGCGCGCAATCGGCAGCAAGCCGAGGAGGTCGCGATGACGGTGTCGGGACGCGTGGGGGCGTGGCCGCCGGAGGCGGGGACCTGGGATTTGCTGATCAATTGCACGCCCGTCGGCATGTATCCCCGCGGCAACGAGACACCGGTCCCGGCGGAGCGACTCACGGGCCAGTGCGTGTACGACCTGGTCTATAACCCGTCGAGCACGCGGTTACTGCGCGAGGCGGCCGTCGCCGGCTGCGAGACGATCGGCGGACTCGAGATGCTGATCGGCCAGGCGCAGGATCAATTCGAGTGGTGGTTCGGCGCGCGGCCGCCGGCGGGGGTCATGCGGGAGGCCGCCCTCAAGCGGCTCGCGGAGTTCAGTCGCGATGAAAATCACGTCGTTTGAAGAATTCAAGGAGCTGGCGCTGCGCGGCACGTTCGTACCGGTGTGCAAGGAAATTGTCGCCGATCTGCTGACGCCGGTCTCGGCGTTTTTGAAGATC
>QHWL01000749.1:1876-3683 GCA_003222555.1 Acidobacteriota bacterium
ACGCGTTCCTGCTCGAGAGCGTCGAAGGGGGCGAGCAGGTCGCGCGGTATTCGTTTCTCGGCAAGGATCCGTTCCTGATCCTGCGGGTGCGCGACGGACGCACGTCGCTCGAGCGCGCCGGCGTGACGACCGAGAGCGAGCGCCCGTTCATCGAGACGCTTCGCGGCCTGATGGCCGATTTCCGATCGCCGTTCGTGCCGGAGCTGCCGCGATTTACCGGTGGGGCCGTCGGCTATCTCGGCTACGGCGCGTCCTCGTGGTTCGAGCCGGTGCTGGGCGATCTGGGAGTGGCCGACGATGGGGCCGACCAGGCCGGCTTCATGCTGTTCGACACCGTGCTGGCGTTCGATCACGTGCAGCACCGGATTCTCATCATCGCCAACGCCAGAATCACGTCCGACGACGACCTCGAGTCGCTCTATCAGTTCGCGTGCGCAAAGATTCAGTTTCTCGAGCGCGAGCTCGAACGCAGCCTGTCACATGCGCCGGCCGCGGCGGCGCCCGGGATCGAAGTGCGATCCGGCGAAGGAATACATCGCCGCCGGCGACATCTATCAGGTCGTGCTGTCGCAGAGGTTCGAAGCCCAGGTGGGTGCGGATCCGTTCATGGTCTACCGCGCGCTGCGGCACGTCAACCCATCGCCCTACATGTATTTCATCCGGATGGGCGGCGTCTCGATCGTGGGGTCGTCGCCCGAGATGCTCGTGCGGGTGGAAGGCTCGCGCGTCGAGACGCATCCGATAGCCGGCACGCGTCGACGGGGCCGCGACGAAGAAGAGGATCTGCGCCTCGCCGAGGAATTGAAACGCAATGAGAAAGAACGCGCCGAGCACGTCATGCTCGTCGACCTGGGCCGCAACGATGTCGGCCGCGTCTGTGAGTACGGGTCGGTCCGCGTCCCGCAGTTCATGGGCCTCGAGCGTTTCTCGCACGTGATGCATCTCACCTCGATCGTCGAAGGGCGCCTCGCCCACGATCGGGATCGGCTGGACGCGCTCGTCTCCTGTTTTCCGGCCGGCACGGTCTCGGGCGCGCCGAAACTGCGCGCGATGCAGATCATCAAGGACCTCGAACCGTCGGGCCGCGGGTTGTACGCCGGGGCCGTCGGGTACCTGGATTTTGCCGGCAACCTCGATTTCTGCATCGCGATCCGCACGATCATCATGTCCCGGGGAAAAGCCTGCGTGCAGGCGGGCGCGGGCATCGTGATGGACTCGAATCCGGCGGCCGAATTTCAAGAAACGCTCGACAAGGCGCGCGCGTTGCTCCGCGCGCTGGAGCTCGCACAACAGGGCTTGAGCTGATGGTTGTTGTCATCGACAACTACGACTCGTTCACCTACAACCTGGTCCAATATCTTGGCGAGCTCGGTGCCGTGGTCCAGGTGATGCGCAACGATGCGGTGTCGCTCGACACGGTGGCCGCGGCCCAGCCCAACCACATTGTGATTTCGCCCGGACCGGGACGGCCCGAGCAGGCCGGCGTCACGATGGCCGTGATTCGCCGTTTCGGCCAGACGACGCCGATCTTGGGCGTGTGCCTCGGGCATCAGGCGATCGGAGCGGTCTTCGGAGGCGCGGTCGTCCGCGCCGGCGCTCCGATGCACGGCAAGACGTCGACCATCGAACACGACGGACGTGGCGTCTTCAGCGGCATCAGCGGTCCGTTCGTCGCGTCTCGGTACCACTCGCTCGTGGTGTCGGACGACGGGCTGCCGAGCGAGCTCGAAGTGACCGCCCGCACGCGGGAGGACAACGAGATCATGGGACTGCGCCATCGCACGTGGCCGGTGTACGGGGTGCAGTT
>QHWL01000745.1 GCA_003222555.1 Acidobacteriota bacterium
CGTTCCCGCTGGAGGCCCAAATATTCGTCGTCTCTGCTCCTTTGCAAGGCGACCGAAATCTCATATTCGCCGTCCACCGGGAACAGGTGGCGAACGACGGTGCCTCCGCGCGAGCCGGCCGGCGCGGCTTCGCTCACACGATCGAGCTGAATGAGCCCATGAGGAATGGTATAGGTTTGATAGGACACGGGCATCGTGGGATCGCCCACAGCGGCCCGGCTGATCTTGCGTGCCGCCGAAAGGTACCGTTCCAGCAATACGGGCGATACCTGCAACACGTCTCCGATGTTGTCGAAGCCGTAGCCGATGTCGTCGGCCGGCAACAGCTCCGCGACGTCAATCTCCAGCGCCAGCAAATCGCGAACAGCATTCCCGTACTCCGTTCGGTTGAGCCGATGGAGCGTGGGGCGTCCCGGATTGGGCTTGACCTCCGCCAGGCGATCGCGCCCGGTCTCGATATACTTGACGAACGCGTCGTAGGTGGCCGCATCGGGCCGCGGCATGCCGGCAGGCGGCATCTCACGGTGGCGCAGCTTGCGCGCCAGCTTCTCCCACGTGTCGCCGTTGGTCTCGAAATTGGCGGTGTCCAGGGCGTCCAGGCGCAGTCCTGCAGATGGCGTGGGACCGCTATGACATCGGATGCAATATGTATTCAGTGTCGCCCGATGGGCGGGCGCGGTCGCGGAGGGAGAATTCTGCGCGGGCAGTGTTGCCGCGGGAAAGAAAACCGCGCCCGCAAGTACCATGCTTATTGAGGTCAGGGCTCGGGGTCGCATCATGTGTCGCTCCCTCCCACGCCAACAAGTCACTTAGCAGTGAAGATTACACCAACGTAGGTCTCCTTACAAGCGTTTCCTGTTGTATTTTTGCCGCAGGTGACGCTTGTGTGCTCGCTGGTAGGGTCGCTATCCTCTCAGCCTGAATTCGAATGTTGAACCCTCTGTCTGCCCTCCAGGCGATGTACTTCCAAGATTCCTTAGCATTTGTGCGCAACATCTTCATCGGATTGATAGCACTCGGCTTCACCTCACCTGCCATGGCTGAGAAGGGCAAGCTGCGCGAACGGCTGACGCCCGAGGTCATGGCGGTGGTCTATCCCGGCGCCGAACGCCTCGGGATGGAGGAAGGCTCGCCGCCTGCGATTGCGGTCTTCAAGGGCGACAAGATTGTCGCCTTTGTGTTTTCGACCCTCGATATCATCGCCGCGCCCGGTTATTCGACGACACCGTTCGACGTCATCGCCGGCGTCGATCTCAGCGGCCGCATCACGGGGGCCAAGGTCGTATTCCATCAGGAGTCGATGATCGTTCACGATACCGTGCGCCAGCGCCAGCTCGACACGCTTCTTGCCCGCGAAGCCGGCAGACCGCTGCGCGGCGGGACCAACGCGCTGCCGCCGGACTACGTCAGCGGTGCAACCTCCTCACCACCGCGCGGCTGGTTCTGCGTGCGCACGCCGCGCGGGCCGCGGCGCCGCCCGCTGATACTGCGGCGACCGCTGTGACCGTGCCCACCCTCGATCTCGAGAGCTTCACCATCAAGTCCTGGAACGACCTACTCGCGGAGGGCGCCGTGGTGCGACGGCGGGTGACCTCGGGCGAGGTTGCGACGGCCCTCGCCAATGCGGGCGCGGCCGGTGTCAAGCTCGACTGGCCGCTCGGCACAGGCGACGATCTTTATATCGAATTCATGACGGCGCTGGTTACGCCACCCGCTATCGGCGGCAATCTGCTCGGCCTGCTGAAATTCGAGGATTACAAGCGCCAGCTGCCGAGCGGCGCCCAAGCGATCTTTGTCGCCTCCAACGGTCCGTACGATTTTCTCGGCACAAAATACTTTCGGGACTCCGAGGGCAACCGCTTCGATCGCCTACGCGTGATTCAAGACGGCAAGACTTTTGGGTTCGTGCAAAACGACTATTCCTATGCCACGCCCATCCAGGGGCAGCAAGTGACCGGGCTGTTCGCGCTGCCGGCCAATTCCGGATTCGACCCCCTAAAGCCGTGGCGACTGGAAATTTTGATCAATAGCGCCGGCGGTCCACCGCTGACGGTCGCGTTTGGGCTCGACTACAAGGTCCCTGACGCCCATGTCCTCCAGGTCCCGGACCCCCATGTCCTCATGCCGCAGCCGCCGCCGCAGCCGCAGCCACAGCCGCAACTGCAGCCGCAGCCCGAACCGGAGCCGGAGCCGGAGCTGCTGCCGCCGGTCGCCGCCTGGGTCGAGGCCTGGAGCGACGGGCGGGTAAACATTGCGATTCTAGCCGCGCTCCTGTCGGTGCTCACTCTGATTTTCATATTCCAGGCGACGCTGGCGCGCAATCGCCTTGCCCACCGGCTCGTGCGTACAGGATTTTTGCTGGTTGTTCTGGTCTGGCTCGGCTGGACCGTCGGTGTGCAGCTCTCGATCATCAATGTCATGAATTATGTCAGGGCGCCGTTCACTCGCTTCGATATCGGTTTCTACCTTGCCGAGCCGCTGATGGTCATCGTCGCCGGCTACACGCTCGTCTCGGTGGTGTTGATTGGGCGCGGCGTATTCTGCGGCTGGCTGTGCCCGTTCGGGGCGCTGCAGGAGCTGCTCGGGCAGCTCTCCCGCGCGCTGCGCGTACCGCAATGGAACCCGCCGGTCGCGCTCGAGAAGCGCTTGTGGATGGGCAAGTACATCGCAGCCGCAGCGGTGCTGGCGTTGGAGATGACGCAGATCGACTCCGCGGGGGCCACGTTGGAGATCGAGCCGTTCAAGACGGCGATTACTACAAAATTCACGCGCGCCTGGCCATATGTGCTCTATGCCGGTGCATTGCTGGCCATCGGGCTGTTCTCGGAGCGCGCCTATTGCCGCTTCCTGTGTCCACTGGGTGGCGTGCTCGCATTCCTTGATCGGCTGCACCTTCTCAATCTGCTCAAGCGTCGTCCCGAATGCGGCAGTTCCTGCCACTTGTGCGAACGCGCGTGTCCCGTGCGCGCGATCGAGCCGACGGGCAAAATCGTCACGGCCGAGTGCTTTCAGTGCCTCGATTGCCAGGTCGAATATTATGACGAGAAGCGATGTCCGCCGCTGGTGCGGGCCACCAAG
>QHWL01000746.1:0-383 GCA_003222555.1 Acidobacteriota bacterium
TCGATGCAACCGTAATCTGGCCATCGAATGCCTGCACCGGCGTGCTGAATAGCGTCGCCATGCCTGTCGCCATCACAGTCGAAAGGACGAGAGCCGCGCCGAGTCTTTTGAACCTTTTCATACCTTCTCCTCCTAGACGAAGTGTTATCGGCGTTTACGTGTCGTCGACTTGTTGACCGTCGCTTCAAATCCCGCTGCCGTCTTGGACCCGCGTCGAATGACCGCCGATGTGTCATTGCCTGCGGCACGGGCGGCGTCATCCATTCCGCTCTGCAGACCGCCTTGCTCGCGGTCGCACCGCGCGACGACACAAGCATCTGCAGAAAGGACAAAGTGGCGAAGATCAGCATAGTCCGGTGGACCATCCGTTGAGAATGAGTCGG
>QHWL01000746.1:429-1244 GCA_003222555.1 Acidobacteriota bacterium
GAGGTCCCACCAAGGTGGGACCAAAGTCGGAGGAGGCTGGACAGGCGCGCGAGTAGCTTGCGCTCGACGGCCGCAATCGTCTTCAGATCCTCCCGGAACGCCTCGAAATCCATCCCTTCCGTAAATTGCTGGATGCCGTCGATGGCGTCTGCAATGTTGCGGAGAGCACTGACCGCGTTGTCAAAAGGCAAGCACGGCCTCGCGCTCGGCTCGTCGGCGTACAGGTTCCTTGAGGGTGTTGGCGGGTGACAGATCAACCTTCACGCCGAGCAAGTCCTGCAAGCGGTTTTCCAGCTTGACCATGTCGATGAGCGTGAACCGGCGCCCCGGCTCAAACTCCGCGATCAGGTCGACGTCGGAATTCGACGACGCTTCTCCACGTGCGACGGAGCCATGGAGGCGCAGGTGGACAATCCCGGCCGCGCACAGTTCCGCCCGGTGTGCCCTGAGCCTTTCAATGATCTCCGGTCGCTGCATACGAGTACTGTGCCATACCGCGGATGGGTTGACAACTCGTTGCGCGGACGGTCCATTTGCTGCGCTCACGGTTCGCGAGCTCCTCCGCCTGGCGGTCAATGGCCATCGCTTCATCAGCCGTCACGACGTGCTCGACAAAACGATGTACCGAGCCAACTTGCGGTGTGGCATCAAGATCTCGAAGCCTTTGGCGCGTACCTCATGCGGCTTGGTCTGGGTCAGCCGGCCGCGCTGTCCCCGGTGGTGCTGCGCGGGTCATCACTGATACGAGTCCGGAGATGTGTAAGACCGGCATTCGGGATCGCTGCTCACAGCGGTCGCGCTTCGCGCTGTGGCCC
>QHWL01000746.1:1264-2625 GCA_003222555.1 Acidobacteriota bacterium
CGCGACTGAATCGCCTTCACGACAACGGAGAGATGATCAGAACGACACTCGCGCGCCGACACCCGGCCGGAGACTCAGCTCGCTGGTCGGCTGCGCAACAATAGAGCTCGCCGCCAGGACACGCAGCTGCGGTACGATTGCGATATGCCGTGTCACTGCGACGTCGAGGTCGGCGCCGACCGTCACAGCGGTGCGATACGTGTAAGTGATGTTTTCGGTTGGAAGCACAGGAAACGGCGCCGGAACTGGAAACTGGGTCACAGTCCTGGTTCGCACGCGCTCCTGCAGGAGGGTCAGCCCTGTGAGAAATGTGAGGTGCATGCGCGCATGCTCGTCCGTGCGGACCCCCACCAGCGCCGACCCACCAAGCGTCCGCCGCTCCTGCATCGTCCTCGTCGTCGGCGGATTGGCCGGAACTGGTATCGGCGTAGGCGGGATAACCGGCTGGAGACTGAACGTCGTGTCGTGAGATCGTGGAAGTGCGAACTCAGCCTGGATGATCCATCGATCCTGGAACAGGGCGCCGGCGCCCAGAACGCCACCAACGACTGTCGCGCTGAGATCCGGATCGTAGGTTTGCGGTGAGATCGTGCGGGTATGAGAGAGGGCTTCCACTCCAGCGAAAACGCCGCCGCTGACGAACCCGGACTGCGAGGTCTGGGCCGTCGCTGGAGCAGACGCCACCAATGTCATCAGCACCGTCGCGCACACGAGTCGCACCATGTACCTCCGACTTTTTCGGCGGTTAACCCTTGAATTCCCTGGCGAGCCACTCGATTGGTCGCGAGTGCGCTCCGAGAAGCGTTCGAGTTCGTGGCGTTCCAGAAGGCGATGCGCGTGGATGGCAGCGAGCTGCGCGATCAAGCGGACGATAGGAGATATTAAAGCCGTTCGTGGGGTTAGCATAAACGCTCGTTCTCAGGACGATAGTTCTCAGCCCCTCCCCCTCACACAACGCGGATAAGGCCGGTGTCTGCAGCCGATTATCGTCAAATAGGCTGGAATACCAAAGGGAAATGACCGTCGGGGGACAGCAACGAGGCGCCGCGCGGACACCCCCTTCTCGGGAGGCGCGCCGCCACCACGCCGCGTCGAATTTGAGCGCCTCCCAGGACCGATCCTCGAGCGTCTTGAGTCGCCTGCCGGCGCCCGTGCCGGTCGCGGCTCGGGTACCTCCGTTAAAGTGGGAAAACAGCGACGGGGTGGCTACGTGTTCATCACGTGGAGAGGCGACCATTCCCCGCGCCATGTCCACGTTTAGGCGACGGAAAGCTGGTCGTGAAGTGGGATCTCGACAACAAGGCGGCGATGAAGGGCGCCGCCACGCGCCGGATCCTGAAGTTGATCGCGGAACTGGAATC
>QHWL01000065.1:0-1181 GCA_003222555.1 Acidobacteriota bacterium
TGGGTCAGAGTAAAATCAACACCGGTTCAGGGTTCCTGGTTCCTGGTTCCGGGTTCCTGGTTCGCACCTGAACTCCGAACCATGAACTCTGAACCCTGAACCATGAACCCGAGGCTCCACAGTGCAGCAATTCTCGCGGGCGGCCGGGCCACACGATTTGGCGGTCGCGACAAAAGCGCCTTGCTCGTCGAAGGCCGGTCGATTCTCGAGCGTCAAATCCAGGAGCTTTCCCAGATCACATCCGACATTCTCATCGTCGGTGGCGATCCATCGGCGCGTGCGGTCGACCGCGCACGATACATCGCCGACCAGGTGGCCGGTTGCGGCCCCCTTGGCGGCCTCCATGCGGCGCTGACCGACGCCCTCGGCGAGGCCACGATCGTCGTCGCCTGCGATATGCCGTACCTGTCGGCGCCCCTGCTCCGCCATCTGTTGGCACTGACCAGCGCTGCGGATGCCGTCGTGCCGCGCACCGAACACGGGTATCATCCCCTGTGTGCCGCCTACACGTGCGCCTGCCTCAAGCCAATTGCGCGGCGCCTGGCCGAGGGGCGCTTGAAGGTGGCCGAGCTGTTCGACGATGTGAGGGTACGCATTGTGACCGCTGAAGAAATCGACGCCTTCGGCGATCATCGCCGGCTGCTCGCCAACGTGAACACGCCTGCTGAATACCGGTCGATCGGGGCGGCCAAAATCTGATCGTATCACGAGCTTACCGCCGCGTTTCATGTCGGCAGGAGCGCCATCGCAAATATACGACCCGTTCATGATTCTGAACGTCCAACGACAGGTCCAGCACCAGCTAACCGAGGCTGTTCGGCGGCAGTACGGCATCGAGGGCATGCCGCCGTTTGCCATCGAGGTGCCGCCTAACCGCGCCCTGGGCGATCTGGCGGTCACGGCCGCGTTCCAGCTTGCGCGCACTCTGCGAAAGTCTCCGCGCGTGATCGCACAGGAGCTGGCCGCCGCAATTGGCGCCATTCCAGGCATCGCGCGCGTGGTCGCGGCGCCAAACGGGTATCTCAACCTGTACCTGAATCGCCCGGCGTTTCTGCTCGCACGGCTGCGCGGCGACATCGCGCCGCTCCGCTCGCGCGAGGAGAAAACGATCGTCGAGCACACGGCCATCAATCCCAACAAGGCGGCGCACATCGGCCACCTGCGGAACGCAACGCTTGGCG
>QHWL01000065.1:1219-1716 GCA_003222555.1 Acidobacteriota bacterium
TTCCGCGAGACACCGGTCGAGGTGCAGAACTACATCGACGATACCGGCGTGCAGGTCGCGGACGTCATCGTCGGGTTTCGCGAGATCGAGCACAGGACGCTCGACGACGTCCGGCGCATCGCTGAAACCACGCGGTTCGACTATTACTGCTGGGACCTGTATTCGCGCGTGACCGAATGGTACGAGAGCGATCGCGCGCGTCTGGCGATTCGCGCTGCCGCGCTGCAAGATCTCGAGCACGGCGGCAACGACACCGCCGCGATCGGGACGGTCATCGTCGAGCGCATCGTGCGGGCACATCTCAAGACGATGGCCCGGCTCAACATCGAGTACGACCTGCTCACCTACGAGGGCGACATTCTGCGACTGCACTTCTGGACGGCCGCATTCGACATTCTGAAAGCGAAGGACGCCGTCTTCCTGCAAGACAAGGGGCGACTGAAGGGCTGCTGGGTGATGCGGATTGAAGAAGAGGACGAAGGCTCTCCTCCGACGGC
>QHWL01000065.1:1844-15021 GCA_003222555.1 Acidobacteriota bacterium
TCGCCAACCAGTTCTGGAAATTCGGCCTGCTCGGGCGCGACTTCCGGTACCTCCTCATCGGACAACAGGCGAGCGGGCGTCCGCTGTGGGCCACGACCTCTCACCAGGGCGACCCGGCGGCGCCGGACTTCGGACACGCGAGCCGTATTTACAACGTCATCGACTCTCGGCAGATGTATCTGCAGGCACTGCTCAGCCAGGCGCTTCGCGTTCTCGGACATGCCCGGGAGGCCGAGCGCTCGATTCACTTTTCGTACGAGATGGTGGCATTGTCCCAGTCGACGGCCAAAGAGCTTGGCTACGAGGCCGCGCTCCGGACCGACGAGTCGGCGAAGCCGTTCGTCGAAGTCTCCGGACGAAAAGGACTGGGAGTCAAGATCGATGACTTGCTCGACCTGCTGATGGAAAAGGCATCGGCGGAGGTCGTGAAACGCAATCCGGAATTTTCTCCTGATGAGTGCCGGTACGCGGCGACGCAGATCGCCGTCGCGGCGATTCGCTACTTCATGTTGAAATTCTCGCGTGGCAAGCTCATCGTCTTCGACATCGAGGAAGCGTTGAGCTTCGAAGGGGAAACGGGTCCCTACCTGCAGTATGCTGTCGTGCGCGCCAACAACATCTTTCTCAAGCTGCAGGAACGCGAGGGGCTGACCGAGACCGACGTCGTAGGCGCGCTCGACCCGCGGTCGGCCGACGAGCTCATGGGCGAGCCAACCGCGCGCGGCGACGGGTCGATCGAGCGCATGGCCGAGCCAGCCGATGAAGACTCGGCGTTGTGGGCTCTCGTCTTTGAAGCGTCGCGACTCGACGAGATCGTCGAACAAGTTGTGCAATCGCTGGAGTTCTCGGCGCTGGCGAAGTACGCCTTCGGCCTCGCGCAGATGTTCAACGCGTTCTATCATCGCTACCCGATCCTCAAGGAAGAACGCGCGAATCGAAAGCTCTGGCGTGCGGCGGGCGTCGCCTATTTCCGGGGCCAGCTCGCGCGCGCGCTCGACTTGATGGGGATTGAAGTACCGTCCCGGATGTAGCAGGATGACTGCCACGGTTTAGCGCAAAGGACACCAAGAACACAAAGAGAAAACTGGGCTTCCTGTTGAGTCGGTGCTGCATGTGGGCGGAGAAGTGCGCATTCTTGAGCCGTCGGCCGACGTAGAGGCAGCGCTCGCTGGCATCGACGGCCTTTTGCTCACGGGCGGCAACGATGTCGCGCCGACGCGGTACGGCGAAGCACCGCATTCGACCTTCGTCGAGGCCGAGCCCGGACGCGACGAGTTCGAGCTGAAGCTGGTCGCCGGAGCTCGTGCGCGCAACCTGCCGATTTTCGCCATTTGCCGCGGCGTGCAGCTGCTGAACGTGGCGTGCGGGGGGACGCTCGTGCAGGACATTCCCTCGCAGGTGGCAGGAGCGTTGCCGCACAGTCTGACGGTGCCGCCACACGAGTCCTATTCACTCGCCCACGAAGTGTGGCTGGACAAAGGCACGCTGCTGTCGAACCTGATGGGCGAACGCCTGAGCGATACCGACGCTTGCGACGTCAACAGCCGGCATCATCAGGCCGTCAAGCAGGCAGCGCCCGGCCTCGTCGTGTCTGCCACGGCCCCCGACGGCGTCATCGAAGCCATCGAAGATCCCGCCGCCAGCTTCTGCCTCGGCGTGCAATGGCACCCGGAGAACTTCTGGCGGACGGGCGAGTTCCGTCCGCTATTCGAGGGGTTCCTAGAAGCCGCCCAACGCCAGCGATAAAAAGTACGTCGTGTCCGCCCTTAGAGCCTGTGCAACAATACGACGTTCGAACGCAGAGCTCGCAGAGAAATCCCCTAAGCATGTCTTCTCTGCGGTAGACTCGAGACCCTGCGTAGCGATAATCCTCAACGCGCGAGACCAGTCCCGCGCGCGACGGATTCTCAAGAATATACCGCGCGACGACGAGCGTCGCCTCGTCGTTCCTCAACACGCGTTCGAACCCGTCGCGTTGCCAAAGCCGCTCGCCGAACGTCTTGGCGTAATAGAAACCAGAAAATTGCTTCGCGCGTTGGATGAGCCTGCGACAATCGGATGTTTCGTCGCCAGCTTCGACGAGCAGGTGAACGTGGTCCGGCATGAAGCAGTACGCAACGATTGAAAACTTCTCGTCGGTCGCGGCGCGCACAAAGTGAAACAGCACGAGGTCGACGGCTTCGGGACTGGTGAATAGTTGGCGGCGCGAGTCGGTGCAAAACGTCAGGAAGTACCTATGCAGACCGGTGTAGTCGAACGATTCCAAATGGCCAGGATTGCCGGTGAGCACATGAGCCTGGTAGCAACATATGAGCCACGTGTGAGTCCGCCTGAAGGCGGACCCTACGGGGCGAACGACGGTCCGGCTAAAGCTCAGGGTCCGGCGAAAGCCGGACACTACGTACTACGATGTGAGGACGACCACCGCCTCCACGTGCGGCGTGTTCGGAAACAAATCGAACGCGTCGAGGCGCTCGATGGCGTACCCCGCGTCGACCAGCCGTCGCACATCGCGCGCGAGGGTGGCCACATCGCACGACACGTAGACGATGCGGCCGGCGCGCAGCCGGACGACTCCGTCCATCGCCTCATGTGACATCCCAGTGCGTGGAGGATCGACAATCAGTGCGGCCGGCGGCCGTCGCGACGATGCCAAGAAGCCCTCGACCGGCTGATGAACCGCCGTCAGGCCGCCTCCGGCGGCCCGGACATTCGCTTCGAGATCGGAGGCGGCAAAGCGGTCCCCTTCTACAGCGGTGACGCGCGCACAGCGGATCGCTGCCGCGCTCAGCGCAAACAGACCGGCGCCGGCGTACAAATCGATCACCTCGCTGCCGGCCTCGACCTGCCCGATCACGTGCGAGACCAGGTCCTTCAATAGGAAGCGATTCCCCTGAAAAAATGCGAGGACGTGCCGGCGCAGCTCGATCGGCGTGTGATCGCCGATCGCGAATGTGTCGAAGACATGCGCGCTGCCCGCCACCGTCGTCACCCGACTGCCCGCCTCCGACCGACAGCGAAGGGTGGTCCCGGTGAGACCGTCGACGGCGGCAATCGCGTCGAGCGCTCGCACATCGAGCGCCGTGGCCGACTCCAGGTGGACGACACGGTTTGATGCGTCGACGTTTTCCGAGACTTCGATCTCACTCACCGCATGGATCCCGGGCGGCCGCATGCCCGCAACGATCCGATCCAGCACGTCGTAGGTTGCCGGCAGCAGCTGACGCGTCGCTCGCGCGTCGCAGAGCTCGTGCGTCCCTTCGCGAAAGAAGCCCAGACGATCGCCGCGCACGTGGAGGCGCGCACGCATCCGGTACCCTTCCTCAGGCGAATGGGCGACGCGCACTGCCGCCGGCAGTTCGAGACGGCCGATGCGGCCGAACGCATCGGCGATCACGAGCGCCTTGATGTCGAGCTGGCGCGAGTACGCAATGTGCCCGTACACACATCCTCCGCAGAGCGGATCGCCGAACAGCTCGCGACGATCGACGGAAGCCACCTCCACGGACGTCGTGGCGGCGTAAGCGACGCCTCTGCCGACCCGCTCGACGCGCCCGGTCACTCGCTCGCCAGGGATGGCGCCGCCGACCAGAACGACCTGGCCGTCGACGCGCGCGATCATGCGGCCGCCAGCCGCGGGTTTCTCGATCGTGAGCGACAAGAGCTGACCGGGTGTGACCATCTGTCATTTGAAGGCGAGGGCGGGGAGGCCGAGCCGTTCGCGGACCAGTCGGTCGACGGCCGCTTCGCGCGATCGCACAAAAGCGGCCGGAGCCATCCGGTCGCGAAAGCCGGACAACTCGTCCTCTGCCTCGCGCGTCAGGGCAAGCCGCGTGGCGTCATCGAGCGCTGCCCGCGCCGTGTGCAGCAGCTCCGCGTCGAGCACCGTCAACCGATCGAGCAGCGCGCGACGCGCGGCGCCACGCACGCCACGCGCGTCGGCACGCGCAGCGTCGAGCTCCCGCGCCACGCGATCGATCACGTCATCACATTCCTGTCCAACTCCGCCCTTTGCACGGGCCGCCGTGAGCCTGAGCACGACCCGCTCGAGGTGCGCGGGCAGCGACGGCCTGCGGCGATCGGCATTCGCATCGGGCGCCGCTTCCGCGTCTGGGGCCCCGCCGGCCGATGATGCCGTGAAACCAACGGCGTGCCGCCACTCGTCGAACGCGTCGAGCACGTCGGCCTCGCAGAAGTCGATCCGCACGGGCCTGCGTCGCGGTCCTTTCCTGTAGTAGCGCTCGAAATAGCGATCGATGCCGCGACACGCGATCTTCAGCGGAAGCCCTCGAGCGGCCCAGCCGGACACGAGCTCGAACGACGGCCCGACGACACGGATCAGATGCCCGTCGTTCTTTTGACACAGGTAGGACTCGATCTCCCGGCAGTAATCTTCAATCTGCAATCTGAAATCTGCACTCTCACGAACTACTGGTTTCGTTCATACACGATTTTCAAGCCATGTAGCGTGATATCGGGTTCGACGGCGGCGAAAACATTCGTCTCGGGCGCGATCATCGACGCAAGACCTCCAGTAGCGATGCATATGGCGCGGCCACCAAGTTCCTGTGTCATGCGCGCGATGAGGCCTTCCACCATCCCGAGATATCCATAGAAAAGGCCCGATTCGATGGCCTCGACCGTCGTCTGACCGATGACCGTTCGTGGCTTCCGAACGTCAACGCGGGGCAACCGTGCGGCACGCTGGAACAAGGCCTCGGCGGCAATCTGGGGCCCCGGACAAATCACGCCACCCAGGTATTCCCCCGCGGCCGTCACGGCATCGAAGGTCGTGGCGGTTCCCAGGTCGCCGATGATGAGTGGCTGCCGACTCTTTCTTCCGTAGCGTTCGTAGGCGGCGATGCTGTTGGCGATGCGGTCGGCGCCTACCTCCGCCGGACTCTTGTAGAGAATCGGCATGCCGGCGTTCGACATGGGATCGACCAGGAGCGCGTCGCGCCCGAAGTATCGCCGCGCCATCCCCAGCATGATCGGCGTCAGCGGCGGGACGACCGAGGCCATCACGATCGCCGTGACCGCTTTCGGATCGATCTGGTCGTGGGCGAAGAGGCCCGTCACCATCAGCCCGACTTCGTCCGCCGTGCGCTCGCGCAGCGTCAGCAATCGCCAGCTGACGCGAAGCGCCTCGCCGTCGAACACGCCCAGGACGATGTTGGTGTTGCCGACGTCAATGGCTAACAGCATAAAAGCTCTCACCACAAAGAACACGATGGACACGAAGGACAATTCCCATGTTTCTTCCTTTGTGTCCTTCGTGTCCTTTGTGGTGAATCAGCGTCACAACCAGTTGATCTCCCCCGCAACGATCCGCTCGGTGCAATCGCCAACCCGGACGAGCAGGGCACCGCGGCTGTCGATGCCCTCGGTCACCCCGGCTTGCAGTCCTTCCGGCGTGTTCCAGGTGACGCATGCGCCGCGGCTGGCTGGCGCGCGTTCCCGCCAGGCGTCGAGAATAGCATCGAAGCGTCCCTCGAGCAGATCCTCGTAGCGGCGCGACATGGCTGCGAGCGTCTCGACCCACAGTTGCGCCCGCGCGACGGGCCGCTTGAGCTCCAATGCGAGCGACGTCGCGCGATCACTCAGCTCCGGCGGATACGCCATGGGTCCGACGTTGATGCCGTAGCCGACCACCACCGTGTCGACTGTATTCAACTCTCGCGCCGCGCCGGTCGGCGTCAATTTCGCCTCGGGTTCGAGCTTCTCGCAAGCGGCCGGCGCCAGGGGTGCCGACACCGCTTCCGCAAGGATGCCCCCGAGCTTGCGGCGCGCAACCAGCAGGTCGTTGGGCCACTTGATGTCGACCCGAAGCGCCGTCATTCGGTCGATCGCTTCTGCAAGCGCAACACCGGCCGCCAGCGGCAGCAGCGTGGTTGCGCGATCGCCCTCGACGCGCGCGCGCGCCGGCGTCAGCACGATCGAGACGTAGAGTCCGCTCCCCGCTGGCGAGAACCACGCATGACCGCGGCGGCCGCGGCCCGCCGTCTGCCGGTCGGCGATGACGACGGCGCCTTCGCAATCGCCAGCCCGAGCGCTCGCCGACGCGATGTCGTTGGTCGACTCAATCGTCGAGAAAAACACGACAGGCGAACCCAGGCGGCCGAGTCGATGGCGGGAGCTCTCGAGCGCTTCGGCGAACTCGCGTGGTAGAGGGTCGGGCATTGGAGCTCGATCCGAAATTTACAATTCACAATTGCGAATTTACAAAGAGATGGAGCGCAAGTCCCTTTGTAAATTCTTCATTGTAAATTGTAAATTACCGTGCAGCCGTCAGATCGGTTCGATCTCGAAACTGATGTCGACGGCCGGCGCAGAGTGTGTGAGCGCGCCCACGGACACATCGTCGGCGCCTGTTGCGGCCAGTTCGGAAAGACGCTCCAGCGTCACCCCGCCCGAGATCTCGACCTTGGCGCGGCCGCGCGCGCGGCGGACGGCCTCGCGGATCTCGTCGCAGCCGAGATTGTCGACGAGCACGATATCAGCCCCGGCGGCAAGCGCCTCGTCTATCTGTTCGAGACTCTGGGCTTCGATCTCGACGAGAAGGCCGGGCTGACGACCCCGCACCTCGGCAACCGCGGCGCCGACGCCGCCTGCGAGGCGGATGTGATTGTCCTTGATCAAAATCGCGTCGAACAGGCCCATGCGGTGATTTGTCGCGCCCCCGGCACGGACCGCGTACTTTTCGAGCGTGCGGAGCGTCGGCGTCGTTTTGCGCGTGTCGAGCACACGAATCCGTCCGCCGGCCGCGTCGACGAAGCGCCGCGCGCGTGTCGCGATGCCCGACAGGCGTTGAAGGAAGTTGAGCGCCGTGCGCTCGCCCATCAGGAGCGCGCGAGCCGATCCAATCACTTCCGCGATCTCGTCGCCGGCCTTGCAGCGTTCGCCGTCGTGTTTTCGCACCGTGAAGGAAGGTTCGCGTGCCTTTTTGGGCCTCGGGACCTTGGAAGCAGTACGCGACTCGTTTTCGGCGGCCTGCCGAAGCGCTTCGAGCGCGACGTCGATTCCGGCCAGCACGCAGTCGGCCTTCACCAGGAACACCCCGCGCGCGTCCTGGCCGGGCGCGACCGTTGCTTCAGTCGTGATGTCGCCAGCGCCGAGGTCTTCCTCGAGCGCGCGCCGCACGATGTCGCGATACAGGCTGGGGTCTAACGGGTCCACCGCTGAATCACCCTAGCTGCTACGTCGACACCACTTCGTAGCCCTCGACAACGACGTCGCGAGGCTCCCCAATCGACAGCTCGAATGTTTGCACCCGCAACGCCGCCTTGAGATCTGCTTCGACCAGCGGCATGAGCTCGAGCGCCGAAGGTTCCGCCCTGATCGTGACCCTGGTGATCGGCACTCGCATCGGCTGTTTGGCCTCTGATCTCTGCTTGCGCACCTCGAAGAGCACGTCGGTGGCCCAGTCGGCCACACGTTGATCGTGCTGTCGCGCCCCGATCGAGTTGTCCGCCAGCAACGACTCCACCTCGCTCGCGGTTGGCCATGGTGCGATGTGAATCGACCCGCTTTGCCACCACGACCAGACTTCCTCGGTGACAAACGGCAGAAACGGCGCGAGGAGCCGTAGCAGCACCGAAAGCGCGCCGGTCAACGCGGCATTCGCGGATCCGGCACCCTCCGGCCCATGTTCGCCGTACCGGCGGCCCTTCACGAGCTCGAGGTAATCGTCGCAAAAGCGCCAGAAGAAGGTTTCGGTCCGCTGAAGAACGCGGGCGTAGTCGTACGCCTCGAACGCCTCGGTCGCCTCCGCCACGAGCGCCGACAGGTTGCGCAGCATGGCGCGATCCACGGGCGCGACGATAGCGCCCTGCGGCCCGGCGGCGCTGAGCGCAAACCGCGAAGCATTCAAGACCTTGATCGCCAGCCGGCGGCCTACACGCATCTGGTTGGGATCGAAAGCGGTGTCGGTGCCCGGCCGGCCGCTGGCGGCCCAGTAGCGCACGCCGTCTGACCCGTGCTCCTCGAGCAAGGCGAGCGGCGTCACGACGTTGCCCTTCGACTTCGACATTTTCTTGCGGTCGGGATCGAGGACCCAACCCGAGATCGCTGCGTTGCTCCACGGCAGCACATTGTGTTCGAGATGCGAGCGCAGAACCGTCGCAAACAGCCAGGTGCGGATGATGTCGTGCGCCTGGGGGCGCAGATCCATCGGGAATGTTCTCGCGAATAGATCAGCGTCTTGCTGCCAGCCGCACACAATCTGCGGCGAGAGCGACGAGGTCGCCCAGGTGTCCATCACGTCCGGATCGCCGAGGAAGCCGCCCGGCGCGCCACGCTGCGCCTCGCGGTAGCCCACTGGCACGTCGGTCGACGGATCGACCGGCAGTTGATCCTCAGGCGCGGCGATCGGCCGGTCGTACTCGACGCGGCCGTCCCGATCGAGCGGATACCAGACCGGGAAAGGTACGCCGAAGAAGCGCTGCCGGCTCACGCACCAGTCGCCGTTCAGGCCGTTGACCCAGTTTTCATAGCGCGCCTGCATATAGGGCGGATGCCATTTCAACTCGTGCCCGCGCTCGAGGAGCGCCTCACGCACCTCGATGGTCTTGATGAACCACTGGCGGCTCGTGATGATCTCGAGCGGCCGGTCGCCTTTCTCGTAGAACTTCACGGCATGCGTGATCGGACGCGGCTCCCCCACCAGATCGCCCGAGTCGCGCAGCTGCTCGACGACTTTCGTCCGTGCCTTCGAGACCGACAGGCGCGTCAGATCGGCGTAGTAACGCCGGGCGCGGTCGGGATCGATCGATTCCCATCCCGGCGCGCCCCACGTCACTTCGCGCAGCGTGCCGTCGGGCTGAATGACCGCGCGCACCGGCAGGCTCAGCTCGCGCCACCACGTGACGTCGGTGATGTCGCCGAACGTGCAAATCATCGCGATGCCGCTGCCCTTCGCCGGATCGGCGAGCGGGTGCGCTTTGACCGGTATGCGGACGCCGAAAAGCGGCGTAATCACCTCCTCGCCGAAGAGCATCTGGTACCGCGCATCGCCTGGATGCGCGACGAGCGCCACGCAGGCCGGAATCAGCTCGGGACGCGTCGTTTCAATCTCAACAGGCTGGCCGTCGGGCCGTGTGAAGCGGATTCGATGATATGCGCTGGCCACGTCGCGATCTTCGAGCTCGGCCTGGGCGACCGCGGTCCTGAAATCCACATCCCACAGCGTCGGAGCCTCGACCTGATACGCCTGGCCGCGCTTCAGCAAGTGCAGAAACGCGAGCTGCGACACGCGCTGGGCGCGCCTGCCGATCGTCGTGTACGTCATCGACCAGTCCACCGACAGGCCGAGCGATTTCCACACGCGCTCGAACGCCTTCTCGTCTTCGACGGTGAGCCGCGCGCACAACTCGATGAAATTCGGACGAGACACCGAGATCGGGTGCTTGCCGGGCTTGTCGGGTGGCGTGAACGACGGGTCGTAGGGCAGCGATGGATCGCACCGCACGCCGTAATAGTTCTGGACGCGCCGCTCGGTCGGCAGGCCGTTGTCGTCCCACCCCATCGGGTAAAACACCGCCTTTCCGCGCATGCGATGAAAGCGAGCAATCGCGTCGGTGTGCGTGTAGGAGAAGACGTGGCCGACGTGAAGCGATCCACTCACCGTCGGCGGCGGTGTGTCGATTGCGAACACCTCTTCGCGCGGACGCGCGCGATCGAACCGGTACACGGCAGACGCTTCCCACTGGGAAGTCCACTTGGCCTCGAGCCCTTCGAGCGCCGGCTTCTCGGGTAGCCGCGAGCGCGCCTGGTCGGGGCTCGTCAGCGGCGTCGACGAATCGGGCATGCGATTGATATTACTTGAGGGACGCTTTGATGCGTTCGATCTCTTCGCGGATCATGCGCTCGGCGATCGCCGACACGAGATCGACCGCCGTCTCGCGGACTACGCGGTCCGAGAGCCGCTCGAGGACGCGGCGGGCCACCTGTTCGACGAGATCTTCGCTCACCGCCGGACCTTCGACCTTGGGAGCCTGCCACGCGGGCGCTGGCCCGCCTTGCTCGGCCGAAAGCAGCGCGGCAAAGGCGTCGGCCAGCGGCGGCAGCGGCGGAGCCGCCGGCGTTGCGCTCGCGGCCGCAGCCGGCGGAGGAACCGAAGGCGCGGGAGGCGAGACCGTCGCGGCGAATCGCTCGGGCGCCGGGACTTGCGGCGGCGCAGGAGCAGCGATGATCGCGCTATCGAACGCGGCCGGCGGCGAATGATAGCCGAGCGGCAAGTCGGGCATCGTCGAGGCCGTCGGCGGCGGCATTGAAATATCACCGGTCCCAGCCGGCGGCGGATTCAGGTGCGACCCAAACCAATCGAGCTCGTCAGGCACCTTCGAAATCGAGGTGTTCGTCATCGGCAGCTCCGGAGACGATCCGGTCGACAAGCTCGCGAACGCGGCATCGAGACGATCGAAATAGTCGTCGACCGTCGCGGCAGCTCCCGTAGGCATCTGTCCGCTGGCCCGTTCCGGATCGATGAGAGCCGACGGCCATGACTCTGCTGCCGGGGCCGGCGCGAGATCGGCGGCAAGAGTCGGCGGCCATGACTCTGCTGCCGAGGCCGGCGCGAGGTTGGCAGCAAGAGCCGGCGGCCCTGCTTCTACTGTCGCTTCCGACGCGAGGTTGCCAGCAAGCGGTGCCGGCCGGCCCGGGCGCGCCAGCAGATCCTTCACCCGTTCGATCACGAGGTGCGGCTCGAAGGGTTTCGCAAGCACGCCATCGCAGCCGGCAGCCGTGGCCTTCTTCTGGTCCACCGGCTCGAACGCACCCGTCAGTAAGACGACCGGAATGTGGGCCAGGCGCGGAGACTGCTTGATGTATTCGGCAACCTCGTAGCCGTTCCTGCCGGGCATGCCGATATCGGCCAGGACGATGTCGGGGGGCGCGGCGTCGAGCTGGGCAATCGCCTGGTCGCCATCGCTGACAGCGATGACTTTGATGTCTTCATCGGCAAACGTCAGCTCTATGACGCGCTGGATGGTCACACTGTCGTCGGCCAGAAGAAGGGTATGCGGCACCTTGGTTATATCGGCGGGGATCATATCCGGGAACAGCCGCCTACGTAAGGCGGGTTCCCTGGAATGAGACGGCGTCCCGCGAGCGCCGTTTCATAAGCGTGGCGCGGGGCTTTAGCCCCGCGTTCGCAGGGCCTGGAAGGCCTGCGACACAACAGGCGTGTGAAAACGGCTTGTTCTTAGTCCCGCCTACGTGCGCAGGGCGGGTCCTTTAGATCCGCCGACGCGGTCGCGCACGTGGCTGTTGATGAAAGTGACGATCTCCTGCATCGGCGTGCCGGGCAGGAACACGCCTTTGACGCCTATGCTTCTGAGTTTCGGGATATCAACGTCCGGGATAATTCCGCCGATGAGCACCAGCACGTCGTCAAGCCCCTTCTCCTTCAACAGCTCCATGAGCCGGGGCACGATGTAATTATGCGCGCCAGAAAGGATCGACAGGCCGACAACGTCGGCGTCCTCCTGCAGCGCGGCCGACGCAATCTGCTCGGGCGTCTGGCGCAGACCAGTATAGATGACCTCCATGCCCGCGTCCCGGAGGGCCCGCGCGATGACCTTCGCGCCGCGGTCGTGCCCGTCGAGTCCGGGCTTGGCGATCACAATTCTGAGTTTACGCATATTCGGGATTCGGGACTTGGGACTTGGGACTTGGGATTTGGCGAATCCCGAGTCCCAAATCCCGAATCCCTAGATGATTGGCACTTCCTCGTATTCGCCCCACACTTCACGGAGCGCGTCGCACATCTCGCCGATCGTCGCGTAAGCCCGCACGGCGTCGAGAATCGGGAGCATCACGTTCTCGGTCGAGCGCGCCGCGACGCGCAACCGATCGAGCGCCCGCTGAATGGCGATATTGTCGCGCTCGCGCTTCAACCGTTCGAGCTTCGCGACCTGTTTGTCGCTCGCCGATTCGTCGATATAGAGAACCTCGATCGGCGGCTCATCGTTCTGCACGAAGTCGTTGACGCCGACGATAATCTTTTCTTTGCGCTCGACGGCCTGATGGAAACGGTACGAGCTCTCTGCAATCTCCCGCTGCGGAAATCCGCGCTCGATCGCCTCGACCATGCCGCCCATCTTGTCGATCTGCTCGAAATACGCAAGGGCGCCTTCTTCCATGTCCTTGGTCAGGCGCTCGACGAAATAGGAGCCGCCGAGCGGATCCACCACGCCCCCGACGCCGCTTTCGTGCGCGATGATCTGCTGTGTGCGCAGCGCGAGCGTCGCCGCTTCGGCGGTCGGCAGTCCGAGCGCCTCGTCGAGCGAGTTCGTGTGCAGCGAGTTGGTGCCGCCGAGCACGGCCGACAGCGCCTGCAGCGCCGTGCGCACGACATTGTTATAGGGCTGCTGCGCGGTGAGCGAGACGCCCGCCGTCTGGCTGTGGAAGCGCAGCTTCCACGACGCTTCGCTCCTCGCCCCGAAGCGATGGCGCATCGCTTCCGCCCAGATCTTGCGGGCTGCGCGGTACTTGGCGATCTCCTCGAAGAAATCGCTGTGCGCGTTGAAGAAGAAGGAAATGCGCGGGACGAAGTCGTCCACGTCGAGCCCGGCGTCGACTCCCCACCGCACGTACTCGATGCCATCGCGTAAGGTGAAGGCCAGCTCCTGCAACGCCGTCGCCCCGGCCTCGCGAATGTGATAGCCGCTCACCGAAATCGTGTTCCATCTGGGGACTTGTGTCGAGCAGAACGCGAAGATGTCGGTGATGATCCGCATCGAAGGAGCCGGGGGGAAGATGTATTCCTTCTGCGCGATGAACTCTTTGAGGATGTCGTTCTGAATCGTGCCGGACAGCGTCTTCCAGTCCGCGCCCTGTTTTTCGGCGACGACGAGGTACATTGCGAAAATCATGGCGGCGGGAGAATTGATGGTCATCGATGTCGTGATGCCGCCAAGCGAGATGCCCTCGAACAGGGTCTCCATGTCGGCGAGCGACGCGACGCTGACGCCGCACTTCCCCACTTCCCCAAGCGAGAGCTCGTGATCGGGATCGCGCCCCATCAGCGTCGGCAAATCGAAGGCCACGCTCAGCCCGGTGCCGCCCGCGGCGAGCAGCCTCTTGTAGCGATGGTTGGTGTCCTCCGGCGTGCCGAACCCGGCAAATTGCCGCATCGTCCATGGTTTGCCGCGGTAGCCGGTCGCATGAATGCCGCGCG
>QHWL01000747.1 GCA_003222555.1 Acidobacteriota bacterium
TGGCCTGCCCGATGCCCTGGGCGAGGCCGCCGTGAATCTGTCCTTCGACGATGAGCGGGTTGATGAGATGTCCCGCATCGTCCACCGCCACGAGCTTCAGTAGCGTTGGCTCGCCTGTCTTACGGTCGATCTCGATCATCGAGATGTGGCAGCCGAACGGGTACGTGTTGTTGCCCGGCTCGAAGAAGGCTTCATCACTCAAGCCGGGCTCGAGGCCCGCCGGAAGCGGTACCGGTCTGTAGGCAAATGCGGCCACGCTCGCGAACGATTTCCCGGAAGCAGGCGACCCCTTCACAGAGATCGTTCCATTCTCGAACACGAGATCGTCCTCGTGCGCTTCGAGAAGCGCGGCGGCAAACTTCGCCATCTTGGACTTCACTTTGGCGCCCGCCAGGTGCAGCGCGGTCCCGCCGACCGCTTGCGACCGGCTCCCAAAGGTGCCAATGCCCTGCTTCACGACGCCCGTATCCCCGTGGAGGATCGTGATGTGTTCGAGCGGCACGCCGAACTGGTCGGCGAGTATCTGCGCGAAGGTCGTTTCGTTGCCTTGACCATGTGGCGACGCACCAGTGGTCGCGCTGATCCGGCCGTCCCGTTCGATCGTCACCTGCGAGTGTTCCCATCCCCCGGTCGGAAGCGCGGCGGACGGACCAATGCCGCACACCTCCACGTACATCGAGAGCCCGAGACCGACCAGCCTTCCCTGAGCGCGAGCGGCGTCGCGGTCGGCCTTCAGGCGCTCCCACTGCGCGGTTTTCAGGGCTACGTCGAGCGCCTTCTCGTAATCGCCCGAGTCGTACACCGCGCCCACCTGGGTCGCGAACGGAAACTGATGCGGCCGGATGAAGTTCTTTCGGCGGAGCTCCGCCGGATCCATCTTCAGTTCGCGCGCAAGCATGTCCATCGCGCGCTCGACGAAGTACGTCGCTTCGGGACGGCCGGCACCGCGATAGGCGTCGGTCGGCGTCTTGTTGGTGAACACCTCGGTGAGCGTGGTGCGGATGGCCGGAATGTCGTATGTGGCGTTCGCCATCATCATCGTGAGCGTCGGGATGGCCGCCGTGAGGAGCATGTTGTAAGCGCCGATATCGGCGATCAGGCGAAGCTTCAGACCGAGCACGGTACCATCGCGCTTCGCCGCGACCTCCACGTAGCCGACGATGTCGCGGCCGTGCGTCGTGGCCACGAAGGCTTCCGAGCGGTCTTCCGTCCACTTCACGGGAATGCCGAGACGTTTCGAGATCGCGGCCGCGACGTACTCTTCGCCGTAGATGTTGATCTTGGAGCCAAAACCGCCGCCCACTTCAGGTGCGATCGCTCGGACCTGATCCTGTCCCAATCCGGTCAACGCGGCGATGAAGGTGCGCAGGATGTGCGGGTTCTGGGTTGACGACCAGATCGTCATCGTGCCTTTCCCCATCTCGTAGTGCGCCACCACGCCTCGCGGCTCGATCGGCGTCGGCGCAAGGCGCTGGTTCACCATCCGCTGCGAGATGACGACGTCGGCCTTGGCGAACGCTTCATCGATCGCGGAGTCGTCGACGCCCGAGGCGCTCACACCGGTGCCGCTCGGCACCAGCGCCACAGCAAGGTTGTTCGGAAAGGCGGGATGAATCACCGTCGGCTTCCCCGTCATCGCCAGTTCGACAGTTCGAGATCCACAACGGCCGGCAGCGTGTCATACGAAACGACGATCGCGTCGGCGGCATCTCGGGCGACGTACCGATCGCTCGCCACGACGACCGCGACCGGCTCGCCCCCGTAGCGGACCGTGTCCACCGCGACCGCGCGATGGTCGGGAGAAGGGAACGGCGTGCCAATGGGCATCGGCGCCAGGAATTCAGCGATCTGGGCGCCGGTGAAGACCGCTTCGACGCCGTCCATCGCCTCCGCGGCACGCGTATCGATGGAGCGGATACGTCCGTGTGCCACGTCGCTCCGCTTGAACGCCAGGTGCCGCATGCCGACGAGCGCGATGTCGTCGACGTACGTGGCGCGGCCCTGAATGAGACGGGGATCCTCGCGCCGCTTGACGCGTTGGCCCACCAGCTTCGGCAACACGGGGAGCGCGGCCATGGTTTACCTCTTGTTCGCGGCGTACTGAATGGCGTTGACGATGTGCTGGTAGCCGGTGCAGCGACAGAAGTTGCCAGAGATCCCCTCGCGGATCTCCCGCTCGGACGGCTTCGGGTTGTCCTGCAGCAGCGTCACGGCCGCCATGATCATCCCAGGCGTGCAGTAGCCACACTGGAGGCCGTGCTCCTCCCAGAAGCCTTCCTGGAGCGGGTGCAGCTGCCCGTCCGGCGCGAGGCCTTCGATCGTGGTGATCGCTGAGCCGTCGGCCTGGACCGCGAAGATCGTGCAAGACTTCGCGCTTCGGCCGTCGATGAGGACGGTGCAGGCCCCGCACTGACTCGTGTCGCATCCGATGTGCGTGCCCGTGAGACGCAGTTCTTCGCGGAGGAAGTGGACGAGAAGCACGCGGGGGTCAACGTTTCTCTTGCGGACCTTGCCATTGACGGTCATCGACACTTGGGCCATGGGTTTGTCTTTCTCGCTGGAAAGCGCGCCCTAGCCTACTCCAAAAAGTGTCGCGACGACGGCGGATTTTGGACGCCAGGCAGCCGGCTGTTCGGGCATCTCTGCAGGATTGTGCGAGATGATTGGTCTGGGCGAGAGGACTTGACCGCCTACGCTAAAGCTTCGGCGCGCAGAGGCTCCGACCCTCGGTCCCGAACACTCTAGCCACCGACGACCTTCAGCCCGGTAGGTGCAGACGGAAGGCCAGGTACCCCCGGCGCCAGGCAGCCGATGTAACTCCTGGCCGCACATGCTGCTCGTGAATCCCGGAGGATCGTCAGGCGAGTAATTCTGCAACCAGATCCAATTGAGCTTGAGATTGGTGTCGTTCCGCCAGCGAAGTCCCTCGAAGGGAGAGCCATTCGAACTCTGCGTGAAGTTGCCCCAGGTCCATGAACCGTTCGGGAATCCCTGGCCCAGATGACTCACCTTGACGCCGTCAAGCCAGATCGCGTGCTCGCCATTCGAAGCGGTGACAGGGTTGTTGAGCTTGACCATGTGCTCCACGCACATCCACTGACCCGTCCTTCCCACTACGTTCGGACTGTTCAGCAGCGTATTGCCCCAATAGCTGCCATCTGGCGCCGCCCGCATGTTCATCCAATAGTCGTAATGGTCAAACCGTGTGGTGGAAGGGAATTGCTCCGCAGCTGCCGAGAAGCGATCGTTGCCCACGGGTTTCACGCCTGCTTGTGGATTCGGCCACGGGAGCGGTGGATTGTATCCGCCCATCCAGATGCCCTCGTGGTGGTACTGACCATTGGTCGGGTACTTGATGTAGTAACGGACAAAGAGCGTGTCGCCGATGGCGGGGTTCAACTGTTTGTAGAGATGTCCGCCGTTGTTCACGCCGCCGCCGACCCAAGGAATGTTGAGCGAGCGCGTTCCCGGACTGCCAGGCGGCACATCCGGGTTGAATGCCAGCGTCGGGCCGTTCAGGATGTCGGTCCACCGGGCGAAAAGATCGGTGAGGGTGTTTTCCTCGAACCTCTCAACGAAGACGACGTCTGGGTGATTCTCGATTCCCGCATCGCCCGGGTAGAGAGCCGCAATGCCCGTTGGAGATGCCGCCGAACCGGCCTGCCCGGGCGAGGTGTCGGTGACGGCCGCGTTCGAAATGCCGACTGCCGCGTCCGAGCTGCTTTCGAAGACCGACCCACCGCTCGAGGACGCTTCGATCGTGGCGACTGCCGCGAGGGCCAGACCGACACGTGCGCGTGTGGAGCTTGTCGCCGAGCGTTTTCGCCTAAACATGGACGGCACTCCCATGCCTGGGGCAAACGAAGTGCCATGGGCCGCGGTGGGCAACCTCGGACTTCCGGGTGCGGGTGTCGCGCGCGTGGCGTCCGACAGCCACGAAAGCGGCACGCGAGCTAGCAGAATCGTCACACCTTACGCTTTGCTGCATTCGTCGTGGCTTGGTGGAAACGTTCGCGATCAGGCCGCACAGGCGAGCGTTTGCGGATGTGGCCACACGTAAGCAACAAGGCGCTCGCGATAGTCAAACTATTGGATTTCATCGCTCTCGCGGGGATGCAGAGCGGGCGGCACATCGCGACGGACGCAGCGCAGATCCTTGTCGCAGATGCCAAATATGTGATCGGTACATTGCGTTAATGGCGCTATAGTA
>QHWL01000066.1:0-449 GCA_003222555.1 Acidobacteriota bacterium
TCGCCGTGTACGCGAGAGTCGGGACCTCTTTGTAGAACGCCTCGACCAGGGGGACGCAAAAGCCCTCGTGCTCGCTGGCACAGAGGAACAGATCCGCGATCTCGTAAAACGCCACGAGCTCTGAATCTGAAACGTGGCCGACAAAGTGAACGTGCGAAAGATCGAGCGCCGCCGTCATCTGATTGAGCGCCGCGAAGTACCGCTCGAACCCGCTGTACGCCCCGACGATCAAAAGGCGCGAGCGAGGATTGAACGCCGTGTGGTACGCGTGATAGAACCGGATCAGGTCCTCGATCTTCTTGTTGGGGATCACGCGCCCGACAAACAGAATGTTCGTCCACGAATCGTCGAATTGATCGGCCAAGAAGCGGTTGGGGCGCCCATCGAGGTGCGAGAAGCCCGGAACGACCGGCAGCACCGCCGTCCGGGGGAACCCCAGCTCTTCAAGA
>QHWL01000066.1:519-9512 GCA_003222555.1 Acidobacteriota bacterium
ACACTGGCGTGCGAGCGTGCGGTTCACGCCCACGAAATATTCGGGCGGCGTGATGTTGTGGTAGATGAGGGCCATGCGATCGGGCAGCGCAAACGCAGTGCGAGACGCCCTGGACCCGAGCGAAAAGTGATGCAGCAACAGGTTATCGGGATGGCTCACGTCGATGAGCTCCCGGTAATCGCGCGTCAACGCCTCGAGTCGATGGTCGGCCGTCTCGACGAAAATCTCGGACTCGTATCCGGCCCTTCGGAGCGCACTTTGGATCCCGAGCACCTCATGGCCGATCGCGTCGCCATAGCCCAGCGTGGCCAGTACCTGGTGGATGCTGATCACGAGGGTCTCCTGGCGCGCAGTCCCGGCCCACCATCCGAGAGCGGCAGGTCGTCGCGTTCGCGGACCAGGGATGGGCCGGTCGGCAGCGCCGCGACGACCTCTTCGGCCGGCGGCCGATTCTGACGACGACGCTCCAACGGGCCAGGCAGCCCCAACATCGTCCGCGGCGTGGAGTCTCGTGACAGCCTGCCGAGCATGTCGAGGTACTTCCGCTCGATGACCGGCCAGTCGTAGTTGTCGCGAAAGAACCGCAGGCCGTTTCGGCCGAGCGTGCCGCTGAGCCATCGATTCTGTTCGATGGCGCGCAGTGTCTCGAGAAACTCACCGTAGGTCTCGTAGTAGAGTCCCGCGTTGCTGCGGAGGCACTGGCCCTTCAGCACGTCGCACCTGCCGTTGGCAAGCACCGGGCGGCCGAGCGCCCAGGCTTCGAGCGCCACCATCGATAGGCTTTCGAAGTACGACGGCATGATCAGCAGATCGGCTGCCGCCATCGCGTCGAACTTGTCCGCATCGTCCAGAAAGCCGAGGTGCCGGATACGCGGGTTCTCGGGAATCGGCAGCAGCGAGTTGCCGATCAGCACGAGCGTCAGGCGTCCGGGCGCGTCGCGCACGTACCCCTGGAAGAACTCGAACAGCTCCGTGCACCCCTTGTTCCGGTCGATCCGGCCGACGTAGATCGCGAAGGGCCCACCTATGCTGTACTTCTGACGAAAACGGGCCGGCTGCGGATTCTTGGGCACGTCGGACCCGATGCCGACCACGACACCGGGCACGTCCTGATTGCCCGACACGCCCTCGATCATCGCGCGCTCTTCGTGCGAGTTGTACATGAGCGCGCGCACGCCGCGAAACACCGGGTGAAACATCGAGAGCCCGATGGCGGCATCGCGCTCAGCGGTCGGCACCAGGATGGCGCGCCGCGCCGCCGCCCGCGCGCCGTAATACGAGACCCAGTAGCGATAGCTGAAGAACAGACAGTAGTCGTACGCGCTGGCGCGTGCCGACAAGTGATCGATCAGCGCGGGACTGTTCGGCCCTTCGGCGTCCACCCAGTCGAGCTCGTCCCCGAGCGAGTGCCGGTGCTCGAACACCCGATCGGAGCGGCGGGCGAACAGATGAGGATCACGTTCGTGCTTGACGCGAAACCGCCGGACGGGTACGCCGTTGACGGCCTCGATGCCGGGGGGGAGCGCGTTCCGCCACGTGACGTAGTCGGTGGCGCACGTCGTCAGCACCTCGACCTCTGCGTGTTTGGCGAGATGTTCGGCGATGTAACGCGCGTGCAGCTCCGCGCCGCCGTTGACCGTCTGGCCGTAGCGCTGAACGACGACGGCCAGTTTCACTGCTCGTCGACGTCGGGGGGATTAAGCCCGCCTTCCGACCGTGGCTCGCTCGGATGCGCCTCAGCGGCGATCGCGTGTCCCACCGATTCGGCTGTGTTCCCGCGCGCGCCCGTCGGCTCGTTATTTGGCGCGGCACTGAGCTCACCCGACGCGCCGTTGGCGGCCTCAGCGGGCTCGTCTCCAATGTGCCCAGAGCGTGGCGGGGAAGTCGGCCCGGCGCTCGTGGAAGCTCCCATCGTCGCGACCGCAGGCGCGCCTCCGCGCCGGCCGCGGCGCCGGCGCCGGCGGCGGCTGCGCTGCCCCGGTCCTTCCGGCGCAGTACCTGGCGGACTCTGGGACTCGCGTGCGCCCATGGTGGGCTGTGAAGGTGGTGGAGCCGCCACGGCCGGAATGGCAGCGGCGACCGGAGCGCCGTGAGGCGCGGTCCTGTAGGCGACGACGCTTTCGAGTGCGCGCGCGCGTCGTTCGTTGAATTCGAGCCGGCTCGCAAGCGACTCGAGGCGCATCGTCAGATTTTTCACCTCGATGCCGAGCCGTGTCGTCTCGATCACGAGGTTGTGCGTCACCTCGAAGTACAGGCCATCACGCTCGGCGTTCATCGTGTTCAGCTGCGCCTGGATGTGAAGCGCGTGAATCAACGGATTCGGGTTGAACAACAGCTTGAGAACCGGACGCAGCAGTCGCCGAATCCAGCGAATCGGGGCCCTGTGGGTCTCAAACAGCGTTTCCTCTTCGAACGCGTAGTTGGGCCGTGAGCCTGGCTGCGTGTTTCGAAACTGGTCGAGCAGGTCCGAACGAACGCCGCGCGGGTCGAGAAACTTCTCCAGCTTGACCGCCGCCAGCTCGCGGATCTGCTGTTCGGTGTAGTCGACGCCGCGCTTTTCGCGGACGCGCGCGCGGAGCTGCTCCATGATCTGCTCGACGTTGACCGAGTCGGAGCGGACATTGAAGTCGGGCATAAGACTGTCAGCTTTCAGCCGTCAGCTTTGGAGCTCCGGCATCAGCACTGGTGGCTGACGCCCAGGAGCTTGAGAGCCGTCGGCGGGGCATCGCGAGCCGAGGAAGAGGCCGGCGAAGGCCAGGAGATTTGTCGCCCACTGACCGGGCCGCAGCGAGGTGAGCAGATTTGGAACGACGGGACGCCCCGATACCTCGTTGACCGAGGTATCGGCGACCGGCAGAGGGAAAAAAATGCTGCGCGCCATCTAGCGCGGGTGACGAACTAGACCTTGGCCGATGCCTGAAAACTCCCAACCGCCTCGCTCTCCGAGTCGAAAGTCTCGAACACGGTCAAAAGCTTCGTGATCGACAAGAGATCCGCGATGCGCTTGGTCAGGTTGAGCAGCTTGAGGCTGCCGCCCTGGCGGCTGACGGTCGTGTACGTGCGGACGATCTCGCCGAGTCCTGCGCTGTCGATGTAGGGGACCCCGGCGAGGTTCAAGACGATCTTCTTGTGGCCCTGGTTCACGAGGCTGTTGACCTTGTCCTTGAGCAGCTCATCGCCTTCGCCCAAGGTGATCTTCCCTTTCAGGTCGAGCACAACCACGTCTCCCACCGCCCGTTCCTCGATCTGCATAGAGGCGCTCCAGATGAATGCGTGCGTGTGAGCTTAACACACCGGCCTTCGCTCCCTCGAATTCACTGAGCTACGGCCAGGCTCGCCGAAGCGCCGTCGGCGCGAAGGCGGCCCGATGCGCGAAGCGACCCGAAGCCGCCCGCGCACGTGGGATTGATCGATCGATGGATCGACGAGACGAGGCCGGTGGACCTAAACGCCTCCAGCCCCGGCGAATTTCCGGGACTGAAAGCATTCCTTGCAGAAGACCGGACGCCCCTGTGTTGGTTTGAATGGCACCGTCGTCTCCTTGCCGCAGGCCGAGCAGGTAGTCACCGTTTCCACCCGCTCGCGAGCAATCGAGCCGCCCGCGGGACGACTAGCCCGTTTTCCCTTACAGGCTTTGCACCGCTTGGGTTCGTTCTTGAAGTTCTTGTCGGCGAAAAATTGTTGCTCGCCCGCCGTCCACACGAACTCCGCGCCGCAATCCACGCACGTGAGGATCCTGTCTTGTAACTCCATCGCTCGCTACCTCGTCGGGGTCGGTCTACTCTGTTTCCCGCCGGAGCTTCTTACGGTTGCGCTTCCGAGCAAGCGCCTGCTTCGCCCGGCGCTTGTCGCCGGGTTTCAAATAAAATGAGTGTTTCTTGATATCCTTGATGATGTCTTCCTGCTGCACCTTCCGCTTGAACCGGCGGAGGGCGCTTTCAATGGATTCTCCTTCCTGAATCTTTACTTCAGCCACGCGTCTCACGCCCCTTTCGCGGGTGGCAAACAAAGTCGGATGACAAAAAATGAGCAAACAATCAAATGTGTTAGGCTATCACGATAAGCGCGGATTCTAGGCGCAAATCCCTTCAAGGTCAACGAAATAGTCCTCGGTCGCCTCCCATGAGTGTGCAACGCCAGCGCTCGCTCTAAGTCATTTAAACAGTGAGGGTTCTGGTTCTTGGCAGCGGCGCGCGAGAGCACGCCTTGGCCGCCCGGTTGGCGGCCGAGCGCGACGTCGGCGAGCTCATCTGCGTCCCAGGAAACCCGGGAATCGCGCGGATTGCCCGCACGATTCCAGCCGATTTGACCGATCTCGACGCGCTCGTCGAGATCGCCGACCGCGAACAAATCGACTTCACCGTCGTCGGCCCGGAGTTGCCGCTGAGCCTCGGTGTCGCGGATCTTTTCGCTGTGCGCGGCCAGCTGCTGCTCGGCCCCACGGCGTCGGCGGCGCGGCTCGAGTCGAGCAAAGCCTTCGCGAAGGCGTTCATGGCGCGCCACGGCGTTCCAACCGCCAGGTTTCACATAAGCGACGCGCTCGATGACGCGCTGGCCGTCGTTCGGTCGAGCGAGTTCGGATGGCCGGTCGTGCTGAAGGCCGATGGGTTGGCCGCCGGCAAGGGCGTCATCATCGCGGACGATCGTGCGAGCGCCGAGTCGGGCGTCGCCGCCGCGATGGGCGAGCGCCGATTTGGCGCCGCCGGCGAACGACTCGTGATCGAGGAATGCTTGACTGGCCCTGAGGTGTCGTTGTTCTTCGTCAGCGACGGCATGCGCGCGCTCCCACTTGGGTCCGCTCAGGATCACAAGCGGGCGTTTGATAATGACTGTGGTCCAAACACGGGCGGCATGGGGGCGTTTGCGCCAAGCCCGCTCGTCGATGCGGCGCTGCAGACGCGGGTAGTGCACGAGATTGTCGAACCCGTCATCGCCGGGATGGCGGCCGAAGGACAGCCGTTCCAGGGATTTCTGTACGTAGGTTTGATGCTGACGGCGACCGGCCCGAAAGTGATTGAGTTCAACGTGCGGCTCGGCGATCCCGAGACACAGGTGATCCTGCCGCTCGTCGACGAGCCGCTGCTGCCGATCCTGGTTGCGGCCGCGACGGGTGACTTGCGACAGTCGATGTGCCGGCTCGGGCGGGATCGATTGGTAGGCGTCGTGCTCGCCTCGCGCGGCTATCCGGAAGCGTCGGAGTCGGGACGTGCGATCACCGGGCTCGACGAAGCGGAACGCGTACCCGGCGTAACCGTGTACCACGCGGGCACCGCACGTCGCGACGGTCGGCTGGTGACCGCGGGCGGTCGGGTGCTGACCGTCGTCGGTCGCGGAGCGGAGTTCAGCGAAGCCATCACCCGCGCGTATGCAGGCGCCACGCGGATTTCGTTCGACGGCATGCAGTATCGGAAGGACATCGGGAGGAAGGCGCTTGCCTACAAAAGCTAGCCGCCACGGAGGTCACGGAGACGAACCGAGGGCACAGATCCCGAACAAGAGTTTGCCGTGTCCTCCGTTAAACTGGCGTTGGGTTCGGTGTCCTCCGTGGTAGGGCCTTCGTCATATGAAGTACTCCGTGATCACCTTCGGATGTCGCGTCAACCAAGCCGACTCCCTCGCCTTCGAGGAGCAGCTGCGCGCGGTTGGCGCACAGCCGGCGCCGCCCGAAACCGCGGACGTGGTTGTCGTCAACACCTGTTCGGTGACTGCCACGGCCGATCAAGGCGCGCGCCAGACGATTCGGCGCGTCGCCAGAGCCAATCCGGGCGCGCGCATCGTGGTCACGGGGTGTTACGCGACGCGGCGCCCCGACGATGTGCGCGAGCTTCCCAATGTCGTCCGCGTGGTTCCCAACGACGACAAACCGAGGCTGCTCCCAATCCTTGGGAGTGGCCGCCTTCCGCCTTCGCCTGAAGCGGTCCACCTCACGACAGCCGAGCGCTTCGGCGAAGGCGACGGCAGCTGCGGAGCGGCGATCGAGCCAGGCGCGGCAGGGCGCACGGCGTTCACGTTGCGCGTGCAGACCGGATGCGCGGAGCCGTGCGCGTACTGCATCATCCCAACCACGCGGGGGCGTCCGCGAAGCGTGCCGATCGATTCGCTCATCGGCGAAGTTGAACGCGTCACCGCCGCGGGATTCAAAGAGATCGCGCTCACGGGAGTTCACCTGGGCTCGTACGGCCGCGACTTGACGCCGCGGTCATCGCTGATCGAACTGTTACGTGCCCTTTCCGGTCACGCATCAGCTGAAGAGCGCCTGCGGCCCGAGCGAGGTGCCGGGGCCCCCAACGCGGGCCCCACGCGCGGCAGCCGCGCGTGGGACCCGAACGCGGCAACCGCGTTGGGGTGGCCTGCGGGAGGGAAGCGCGGCGAAGCCGCGCCACCGAGCGAGAGCGAGCGAGAGCCTTCAGCCAAAGACGCCGGGGGTGGGGCCCCGGCGCAACAAGAAACGTGGGGTCCCGCGAGCACAGGAAATGACCTCTTGTTTCGCATCAGCTCGCTCGAGCCGATGGATTGCTCCAGCGAGCTTGTCGGTCTTGTCGCGGAGGGCGATTGCTTCGCGCCCCACTTCCACCTTCCGCTGCAGCACGCAAGCGATCGCGTCCTCGCGGCGATGCGCCGGCCGTACACGATCGGAGGATACGCGTCGCTCGTCGACAGCATTCGCGCCCGGATTCCCGCTGCGTCAATCGGCTCGGACATCATCGTCGGCTTCCCGGACGAGACCGACGACGACTTCGAACAGCTTGCCGCCTATCTGCTTCGTTCTCCGCTGACACACGTGCACGTCTTTCCGTACTCGGATCGGCCCGGCACAACGGCGTCGACCATGAGCGGCAAAGTGCCGGGAGCGATCGTTCGGGAGCGGGCCCGCATCGTGCGTGACATCGGTCAGCGACTGGCGAGGAAGTTCCGCGAGTCGCAGCTCGGCACGGTGCGCCGCGGCCTGACCCTTGAAGATGGCTCGCTGGTCGTGACCGACAATTATTTGAAGGTGAGGATCCCGCCAGGTCGTGTCCGAAACGAGTGGGTCTGGATAAGAATCACGTCGGCGGGAGATTCGATCAGAGGAGAGCTGGAGTGACCGCGCCCTGCGAGCGCTCTGTTCAAACGTCGCGTTTTTTCACAGGTGTCATGACGAACTCCGCGGCGACCATCTGTCCGCCGCCGCCCGGTTTGATTGAAACGAGCGATTTGCCGGTTTGGGTCCTAAGCTCAGCAGAATACTACACTCAGTGCGCGAAAATTCTGTCGCTTCCGGTCGCGCATCGTGAAGCCAGTGGAAAGAATTGTGAAACGTCCGGTTTTCGGCGCAGCGAGTGCCCTCAATCGCCGAATGCCAGCGTGGCGAGCTGCTGTGCGGGAGACTGACGCTGCCCCTCGACAATCAACTGCCCGCAGGCAGCCCGGATATCACGGCCCCGGCTCTTGCGGACCGATACCGTTAGATGATTGTCGGCCAGAATCTGTGCGAAGCGATCGATCGCGTCCTCTGACGGCCGCTCGAACGGAATCCCCGGTGCGGCGTTCAGAGGAATCAGGTTCACCTTCGATTTCACACCCGAGAGCAGCTTCGCGAGACGCCGTGCATCCTCAGGAGAGTCGTTGACGCCCGACAGCAGCACGTACTCGAATGTGATGCGGCTGCGCCGCTTGAGCGGAAAGCGCCGGCATGCCGCGATGACCTCGCCGACGCCGTACTTCCTGTTGATTGGCACGAGCTCGCCGCGCTGCTGGTCGGTCGGCGCGTGCAGAGAGATCGCGAGGTTCGGCATGAGCGGCTCCTGCGCGAGACGGTCGAGCGCCGGCAGCAGGCCCACCGTCGACAAAGTGACTCGGCGCGGCGAGACGGCCAGGCCGTGCTCGTCGGCGAGGATCCGGAGCGCCTTCATCGTCTCGTCGTAGTTGTGCAGGGGCTCACCCATGCCCATGAGCACGATGTTGAATCGTCGGTCGCGCATGGCGAGAGCGCCCGCGAGCACGCGCACCTGGCCGACGATCTCGCCCGCGGTGAGATTGCGCAGCAGCCCCATTTTTCCGGTGAGACAGAAGGCGCACGCCATGGCGCAGCCGACCTGGGTCGAGATGCAGAAGGTCATGGCCGGCGTGTCGGGGATGAAGACCGACTCGATCCGCCGGCCGTCGCCGAGGCGCAGCAGAAATTTTTCGGTGCCGTCGACCGACCTCTCGCGTTCGACGAGCTGGGGCGTGAGGAGTGTGAACGCCTCGGCGAGCGCCGCGCGCAGGTCGCGTCCCAGATCGGTCATCGCGCTGAAGTCGGTGATACCGTGGCGATAAATCCACCGGAAGATCTGGCGCGCTCGAAAGCGCTCGTGACCTCGCTCGGCGAGCGCCTGTTCGAGCGCCGGCCGCTCCAGGTTGGCGAGGTCGGGTTGAACGGCCTCGTGTGACACGGTATCTCTCTGGTTTTTAATCACTTGGCTGACTTTCTATGTTAAGGGTGGGAAGTCTTTTTTACAATTTGCACTCCGCCGCGCTTGCCCCAACGGCAGGCCCATGCTATAGTGAAATTCGGCCGGTAATTCCTTCTTTTTCAATGCTTTGCGGCCCGTCTCCGGCCTTCACTGAACACGCGTTCATTGCTGCGAGCGTCACCTTTGTCAAACACACCGATCGTCAGAGACGTTCTCGATAACGGCCTTCGGCTCCTCACCGAGAGGATGACGCAGGTGCGATCGATCAGCATCGGTGTGTGGCTGACGCGCGGATCGCGCCACGAGACCGCCGAGCGCGGCGGCATCGCCCATTTCGTCGAGCACATGCTCTTCAAAGGGACCGCGACCCGCTCGGCCGAAGACATCGCTCAGGCCATCGACTCGATCGGAGGGCAGCTCGACGCCTTCACTGCCAAGGAATACGCGAGCTACTACATCAAGGTTCTCGACGAGCATCTGCCGCTCGCCATGGATATCTTGTCCGACATCGTGCGCAATCCGGCCTTCAGCCCCGACGACGTCCAGCGCGAGAAGAAA
>QHWL01000067.1:0-7175 GCA_003222555.1 Acidobacteriota bacterium
CCAGGTCGGCCCGATACGTGATCGTCTCGCCTGGTTGGACGTTCACGTCGAATTCGACCGGCGGGTACCCTGGAGCGCGAACCTCGATCCGATGCGGCCCCGCTTCGAGGTTCATGTGTTGGAACACGCCGTCGAAGTCATCCACGATGCCAACATAGTACCCATCGGCGAATACTCCCGCCTCACGCGGAGCGCCCACGATTCGAACTCCGCCGTACGGCCGCCCCGGAACAGCGGTGATGTATCCCGGAGGCGCCGGATAGCCATAGCCATACAGGTAGCTGTAGCCGTACGGGTTGCTATAGCCGTACGGGTTGCGATACCGGAATCCGAGACCGAAGGTCGGGCGATACACATACGGGCGATACGGAACGACGCCGATGATATTCGGCCTCACAATGCGTGCCGCGTAGACTGTGCGCGGCACGGTCCGACCGACGAAACGGCCACCGCCGTCGGGCCGGGCGACGCCGTAGCGGCCCTGTCCGACGCCGCGACTCGACTCTCGTCCGCGCTCGCGATCACGTGAGTCCGCAAACGAGGGCGCCGCGCCCATCGTGACGATCGCCACGAACGCAGCCGCGGTGAATAGTTTATTAGGTGACATGATCGATCTCCGCAGGCTGAAGAGGCAACAACCCTGCCATCCACGCTCTCTCGTTTTAAAGGCATTTTCTGGGAGCGGCTGGCAGCGATACGGCTAAGGCGGTCCTCTTCGGAGGACACCGGCAAAGGAAACAGTCAAAAGGAAATCGGCTTTCTCCCTTTTGCCTTTTGCCTTTTGCCTTCGTTATGCTATCGGGGGAGGATCAATGAAAGCGTTAATCTCACTGGCAGCTGCTGCAGTCCTTTTCACGGTCGGGACGGCGTTTGCAGCCGAGCAGACCTGGAACGGCCAGATCAGCGACAGCCTCTGTGGAGCGAAACACGAGTCTGAGTCCATCGGCGAGGGCAACGGGAAGATTTCCGATCAAGAGTGCACGGTCGCTTGTGTCAAGGGCGGGTCCAAGTACGTGTTGGTCTCGAGCGGCAAGGTGTACCAGATCGCGAATCAGACCTATGCCGATTTGGCAAAGCATGCCGGTCACACGGTCAAGCTGACCGGTGAAACAAAGGGCGACTCGATCATCGTCTCGAAGATCGAGATGCCCTGACTTTATTTTTCGGCTCCCACGGCAGCCTCTTGCTCGGCCCTCCGCCGGGGCGGATGCCGGAGCACTCCCATCACCAGCCAGATCAGTCCCGCAAGGACCACGATCACCATCATCCACCGCATGGCGCTCACCATCAGGGCGGCGGTGACCGCCGGCCACTGGAACTGGTACTGGCTCAACCTGTTTGCGCGCTCTGTCATCCAATGCCAGCCGGTGTGGGTGATGAGCCCCGACAGGATGATCGTGCCGATCCGTTCGGCGACGACGATCCGGAACAGGATTTCGAGCGCCGGGATGAGCACCAACAGCACGAGGAGCTGACCAAGCTCGACGCCGATATTGAACGACAGCAGCGAGGTCAGCAGGTGGGTTCCGGCAAACTGCAGCGTCTGGCGGAGCGCGAACGAGAAGCCGAATCCGTGAACGAGACCGAACCCGAAAGTGATCATCCACCTGCGCTTCAAGTTGCCGCCGACGATGTTCTCGAGCGCCATGTAGACGATGGACATGGCGATGAGCGTCTCGATGAGCGGCGGAAACCACAGCGCGTCCGGCGCGAGGTCGTAGGCCGATGCGATGAGCGTGACGGAGTGCGCCACGGTGAAGGCCGTGACCACGGGCACGAGCGCGCGGAAGCGGCGGAACGGGATCACGAGGCAGAACAGGAACAACAGATGATCAGTTCCGTCCAGGATGTGCCAGAACCCCTCCCGGACGAACCAAAGCGACGCCTGGTACCAGCGCGGATCGAGGCGAACCAGCCCGGGATCGCCGGGAAACTCGAACGCGCGCACCGCGCCACCGGGTGGAAGGAAGCGGAGAACGGTGACGGTTCGTATCCCCAAACGAGCAAACTTCGGCTGAATCGAGAACTCGGATCTATCCGACTGAATCGGGTACTCGAACGAGATGTCGAGGAGCCCCTGGTTCCAGATGAAATCCGTTGTGTTCGGCAGCCGCGGTCCCGTGACGTGCGCAAGGGCCTCTTCGTACGATCGGAACGAAGGATCGGACGCGAGTGAGGCGCGGACGTCGGCGACCTGCGGATAGGGCAGAAGGGTGTCGCCTTCATGCACCTGGAGGTTGTCGGCGATCCACAGGGTTCCCGCATCGCGGAGCCACGCGTCGGCTCGCGCGAGATCCAGCAAGCCCTGCCCGCGCTTAGGATAATCGACGTCGAGCATCGCGCTGAGGGGGGCGCGCACGAGAAGATGCAGCCGCTGCCCCTCTGGCTTGAGAAACATCCGGATCGTCACGTCGTTCGGGATTTCGTGCGCGGCCGGACCGGACGGCAGTAGGAAAACCAGCGCGGCGGCCACGACGGCGGCGAAAAGAGGCCGAACAGCGCGTCGTTGGGTGCCCAAGGACAAACCTCTTCCCCTAAAGCTCACAAGCGTAATAGGATAGGGCGGCCACTGACAAGCAAAAACTGGCTGTCCACGGTCACCAATCGCATGTATACTGGCGCGGTCCCAAAGCGCATCGTGAACGTGGTGGCATTCCAAAAGCGAGGAAGATCATGAGAAGCATGAAGGGAAAGTGGAATCTTCGCAATGTTTATGTGGGTGCGGCCTTTCTCACAGGTCTCGTGGTGCTGGGCGTCGCGCAGAATGCGCTGCAGAAGACGGCGGCCGCTCAGGGAAAAGGCGGAGTCCAGGCGCCAAGATTCGAAGTCGATCCGATGTGGCCCAAGCCGCTCCCGAACCATTGGCTCCTCGGTTCGACCATCGGCGTCTCGATCGACGCCCAGGACAATGTCTGGATCATTCATCGCAGCTCGGCCACGCTCAACGCCAACGAAAGGGGCGCGGAGCTGGATCCGCCCACCGGCGAGTGCTGCAAGGGCGCGCCGCCCGTTCTAGAGTTCGATCAGGCCGGCAACCTGCTTAAATCGTGGGGCGGCCCGGGCCAGGGCTTCGAGTGGCCGGAGTCGAACCACGGCATCACGATCGACTACAAAGGGAACGTCTGGATCGGCGGCAACGGGGGCAACGACGGTCAAGTGTTGAAGTTCACTCAGGACGGCAAATTCCTCAAGCAGTTCGGCTTTGGATCCCCGAACGGCGGCAGCAACGACCCCTGGGCCTTCCGCCAGGTGGCCAAGATCTTCGTCGACTCGAAAGCCAACGAGGCGTACATCTCCGACGGGTACGGCAACAAGCCCGACGACACGAACCTCGGTCGCTACAATCCCGACGCGCCGCCCGCGCAGCAGTTCCGCAATCCGGTGCATTGCGCCGAGGTTTCGGTCGACCGGTTGGTCTATGTGTGCGACCGCGTCAACGACCGCATCCAGGTGTTCACGACGGAAGGCAAGTTCGTGAAAGAGAATTGGTACGAGCGGCGGTCGTTGGCGGACGGCGCGGTGTGGGACATCGCCTTCTCGAAGGACGCGCAGCAGAAGTACATCTATCTCGCCGACGGCCGCAACCAGAAGGTGCACGTCATCGAGCGTCAGTCGCTGGAGGAGCTGACGAGTTTCGGCGACGGCGGGCGGCAGCCGGGCCAGTTCTTCGGCGCGCACAGCATCGCGGTCGATTCGAAGGGCAACGTCTACATCACCGAAACTTACGAAGGCAAGCGCGTGCAGCGGTTCATGTACAAAGGTCTCGGGCCCGTTCCTGCGAAGAACCAGGGAGTCGTGTGGCCAGGCTCGAGGTCAACAAGATAGAGCCGAGAATGTTTTTCGTCTCCCGAAGAGCGAGCGGATAGGCGCGGGCAAGGTTCGCCGTATATTGACCTTGCTGAAATCCGTAGGATAGACTCGCCGCTCGATGCGGAGGTGAAAGACATGCGAGTGCGAGTTTCCGGTGTCGTTGTCGGTTCGCTTTTCTTTGGCGCGATCATCGCTGCACAGGCGCCGGCTGCCAAGCCGCCGGCGCCTGCCGCACGGCCCGCCGCAGCGAGGCCGCTTGGAAACCTGGCGCAGGTGATGCGCGCCATCCTCTTTCCGAATTCGAACATTATCTTCTTCACTCAGACCGATAATCCCGCCGACCCGAAAAAGCCGCTCGATGTCACGTTCGGTACGTTTGCGAATGTGTATACCGGATGGCAGGTTGTCGAGAATGCCGCCATCGCGCTGAACGAATCCGCAGACCTCATCCTGAAGCCCGGACGCGTCTGTTCGAACGGGCTCCCCGCCCCGGTCGGACGCGCCGACTACCGCAAGTTCGCTCAGGGACTTCGGGACGCAGGGACGGCCGCGCTCAAGGCAGCGCAGACCAAGGACATGGATAAGATGGTCGAGGCCGCCGGCACCGTTTCCGAAGCGTGCGAGAACTGCCATACCGTCTATCGCGAGAAGCCCGATCTCAAAGACCGGTGCAAACCGTAGACGTCCCGCCCTGATGGAAAAAGCCCGACGTTCAACGCAGAGCTCGCAGAGCACGCAGAGAAATCCTTAGGCATTCTTCTCGGCGGCCTCCGCGGTCTCTGCGTTGAACGTGATTTGACGAGTGCGCCGTCAGCGGGCCGCCTCGGGCGCGAGCAGCGGATCGGCGATCGGCAAAATTGGGACGCGCTGCAGGAAGGCGGTGTAGCTGAGCGCGAAGAGGGAGCCGACGCCGGCCGTGACGAAGACCTCCACGGGGCCGATGGGGAGGTGATCCCCCGTCCAAAGCGACGGCGCCACGAGGATGAAGCGCTCGAGCCACATGCTTGCGAGCACAACTCCCGCGACGGTGAGAAGTCCGGCCGGATGTCGCTTGATCTGCCGACTCAGCAACATCACGAACGGAACAGCGAACGCTCCGGCAAGCACCACCCAAGACATCGGCGCCCATGGAGAATCCACGGTCCGCTTTGCCACGAATGCGGTTTCCTCGGGCAGGTCGCCGAACCAGATGACAAGGTACTGCGACCAGAAGAGATAGCCCCACAGCAAGCAGAAGCCCAGTAGCATGCGGCCAATATCGTAAAGCTGATCGCGGCTGACATGGGGGCTCACTCCCAACCGCGTGCGCAGACAAACCGCCGCCACGCCGAGAAATGCGACGCCCATATAAAGGTCGCCCACGAAAACGTAGCCGCCCAACAGCGCGCTGAACCACTGGCGATCGAGCGACATGATGAAGTCGAACGCCTGAAGCGACAACACGTAGCCGTACACAATGAGCAAGGCGACCGACAGTCGGCTTTGGCGCTGCCGGGCGATGCGGCGCTCCGCGTGGAGCCCGCTCCAACCGTTGGAAAACCGGCGGGCCAGCGCCGGGCGGACGGGTTGGCCCGACTCATGGAGCAGACCGACGTCGGGGCGGACCGACGCATAGACGTACGCCACGCTCAGTCCGCCGAGCAGCAGGAATCCCAGCGCTTCTCTCGCGATCAGAAACGGCGCGTTGAGCCAAACCCGCCGGCCCCCGATCGATTCGTGCATCCAGGGTGCCCAGGCTCCGAGACCGATGAGCAGCGCTAACAGCATAAGAGCCGATGCGGGCAGGAAGGCGATTGTCGCCTCGGCGACTCGCTTCAACGGCCTCGCCCACCTGGCCGAGGTCACGTGGAAGATGGCCGAGAACGCCACGCCCGCGTGACCCAGACCGGACCAGAACAAAAAGTTGACGAGCAGCACACTCCACGCCCGCGTCGCGTCGGTGACGAGCCCGACGAAAAAGGCCAAGAGACCGACGAGAGCTGCCGCGACCAGGAAGAATCGGCTGCCTGACGTCAGCAATGGGCGATCGAGCATCGCTCGGTCCGCGGCCGTCATGGCTGGCGAAAGGTCCGAATCATGTGCACGAGGGCCCACCGTTCCGCCGGGCTGAGCGTCTCGGCGTAGCCCGGCATGTTGAAGCCGCCCTCACGGATGATGCTGTAGATCAGGCCGTCGGAGTAACCCTGAATGGCAGGTTCCGACAGGTTGGGGATCCCCGAAAAGTACTTGCCGACCGGGCCCCCGCCGCCACCGTCGGCGCCATGGCAGACGGCGCAGTGCGTGTCGAAGAGCGCGCGTCCCTGCTTCAGAACTTCCGGCGAAGTGGCGATCGGATTGCTGAGCCGCCCGTCTGCCTCGATGCGATCCATGATGCGCTGGCGGCCGATGGCCAGTGTGTCGGGCGGCGGCAGCAGCATCATGGTCTGGGGCGCCACCGCGCGACCTCGCGCCATGTCGTTGCTCCAGGGCATGGCCAGCAGCGTGACGGCGCCCGCAACGAGAGCCGCGGAGGCAAGCATGGAGGCAAGCGCCTTACGGTTTCGCACGACGGACCTCCTCGGCTCCCGCCTCGTTCAACCTCGCACGGACGGCGTCGGCCTGATCGGCTGCGCAGGCAATCCCCACGCCCCATCGATCCTCGCTGAACCTTGGATCGTAGGGCGGTCCCGCTCTCAGCAGGGGCAGGCCGCTCAACACCAGGAAGCCCGCAATCGCGCCGAGCGACGCGAGCAGAATGGTCAGCTCGAACGCGATGACGACAAAGGGTGGAATCGAGACAATCGGCTTGCCGCCGGTGATGAGCGGCCAGTCGAGCGCGGTATAGATCGGGAGCGCGAAACCGAGCACGCAGCCGATCATTCCTCCGAGCAGGGTGAAAACCCGAACGGAACTCACGCCGGGGCCGAGAGCGATGTCGATCTGGTGATTTGGCGCCGGGGCATAGGCGGTGACCTCCCCAAGACGTGCGGCGCGAATCGCCGTGGCGGCTGCGGCCGCCTTCGGCGCTTCATCGTAGACGCCGAGCAGATAAACGCGAGTCACGCGACGTGCATCCCTTCGCGTGTCGTCTCTTCCTTCAGCTCGGCCATCGAGATGACCGGGAAATTCTTGACGAACAGCAGGAAGAGCAGGAAGAACCAGGCGAACGATCCGGCGGTGATGGCCGCTTCCACCCAGGTCGGGTGATACAGTCCCGACCACTCGGCGGGATCGAAGCTGTGCGACAGCGAGCTCACGATCAGCACGAACCGCTCCAGCCACATTCCGATATTGATCACGATCGAGATCGCGAAGAGCGCGCGGAGATCGGTGCGCACGCGCTTGAAAAAGAACAGCAGCGGAACGATCGAGTTGCACAACACCAT
>QHWL01000067.1:7183-20633 GCA_003222555.1 Acidobacteriota bacterium
TCGATGAGCGTCCCCCGTTCGAACGGGCTGCCGCTGTAACGCGAGATGAAGAATTCCGTCGCATACACGTACGTAAGGATGAGCGACAGCGGGATAATCAGCTTGGCCAGATTCTCGAAATGCGCCACCGGGATGTACCTCTCGAGATGCAGCATCTGCCGCACGAGAATCAAGAGCGTCAACATCATCGCCACGCCGGAGAAGATGGCGCCCGCGACGAAATAGGGCGCGAAGATCGTGCTGTGCCAGCCCGGGGTGAGCGCCATGGCGAAATCCCACGACACCACGCTGTGCACCGACACGGCGAGCGGCGTCACGAGCGCGGCGAGGAAGCCATAAAGGCTGTTCAAATGACGCCACTGCCGATCGCTTCCACGCCAGCCCAGCGCGAGCACCCCGTACAGACGTTGCCGCCAATCCTTGATGCGGTCTCTCGAGGCGGCGATGTCCGGCACGAGTCCCAGATACAGGAAAAGCGCGCTGACGGTCAGGTAGCTGCTGATCGCGAAGACGTCCCAGATGAGCGGCGGACGTCCCAGATGAGCGGCGACTTGAAGTTCACCCAGAGCTGACGCTGGTTCGGGTACGGAAACAGCCAGTAGAAAAACCAGGGACGGCCCAGGTGGATGATCGGGAACAGCCCGGCCGTCATGATCGCAAACACGGTCATCGCTTCCGAGGCCCGCGCGATGCCGGTCCGCCAGCGGGCACGACAGAGATAGAGCACCGCGGATACGAGCGTGCCGGAATGCGTGATTCCGACCCAGAACACGAAATTGGTGATGTAGACGGCCCAGAGGACTGGCGGCTGATAGCCGGCGACGCCCAGGCCCACCTCGACCTGATACCAGAAGGCATAGAGGGCCAGCGCGAGGACGGCCAGCGCCAGGCCCACGCCAGCGAAATAGGCCAGACCCGGCGTCTCGAGCCCGCCGAGGATGTCGTCGTTGATGCGGCGGAAGCTCATGTTCTGTTAGTGCCGGCTCCCGGTGGGGAAACGATCTTCTTCAGATACATGATGGCAGGGCGCGTGTTGAGCTCGCCGAAGACGTGATATCCGCGTGCCTCCTTTCCGAGCTGCGAGACGCGGCTTTGCGGATCGTTGAGGTCGCCGAACACAATCGCCTGCCCAGGGCACGTCTGCGCGCACGCCGGGACGACGTCGCCGTCCTTCACCGGCCGGTTCTCGTCCTTCGCCTGGCGCTTGCCCGCCTGGATGCGCTGCACGCAGAACGTGCACTTTTCCATAACCCCCACGCTCCGCGCGGTGACGTCGGGATTGAGCTGCAGGTGGAGCGGATCGGGAAAGTCGGGCTCGAACCAGTTGAACCGCCGAACCCGATAAGGACAGTTGTTCCCGCAGTACCGCGTGCCCACGCATCGGTTGTACACCTGGGCATTCAGACCCTCGTCGGAATGATACGTGGCGTACACCGGGCACACCGTCTCGCACGGCGCGTGATCGCAGTGCTGGCACAGCATCGGAATGAACCGTGTGCCGGACCCCTCGGCGCTCGGCTCGACGAAGCGCTCAATCCGCAGCCAGGCCATCGTGCGGTTACGGTACATCGCCTCGGCGCCCACGACCGGGACGTTGTTCTCCGCGTAGCACGCCGCCACGCACGCGTTGCACCCGGTGCACGTGTCGAGGTCGATCGCCATGCCCCACCGATGGGCGGGATGCTTGTGATCGGCGTACAGACTGCGATGCGGTTCCGGGGCCTCGAGACGACCGGCGTTCAGGTCGGCGAGCGAGACGACCTGTGCCACCCCGGAATCGAACTGCTGTTCGCTCGCCTGGAGTCGCGGCACCGGACGCCGCAGCGCGCGAGGTGTGACGCGCACTCTGACTGACAGCCAGCGCGCCCCCCCTGAAAGCGCCTCTGGCGCCGGATCGATCAGCACGATAGGGTTCACCCCGCGTCCTGCCGCGTAACGTCCGTACTCGCGGTGACCCTGGCCGATGGGAATCGCAACGACGCCGGGTGTGAGATGCGCATTGACGAGGAGTGGCACGTCCAGTTTTCCATGGTCCGATTCCACTGTGACCAGCAGGCCGTCCTTGGCGCCCAGGGCCTTCGCTGTATCGGGATGCACCTCGGCCCAGCTGCTCCAGGCGGCCTTGGTGACGGGGTCGGGAATCTCCTGAAGCCACGAGCGGTTCGCGCCGCGTCCGTCGTAGAAATGGAGCGATGGATAGGGCATGAGGACGGGCGCCCCAGCGGTACCCCCGAGCTCGGCCGTCACGAACGACGATGCCGCAATTCCCGCGCTGAGCGTGACTTTCTCCGCGGCGATGGCGCTCCACATCCCGCCTCGTCCCAGTGCTTCGGCCCAGAAATCGTCGAAACTCGCGGCACTCTTCGCCTGGGAGTGAAGCGCCTGCCATTGGCTGCCCAGATACTTGTAGAAATCTCCACTCGGCAGGGCGGCCGAGACATCGCCGCCGAGTCGACGGCCCACGTCGAGCAGCATGTCGCCCACGTGCCGACTGTCGAATAACGGTTCCATCACCGGCTGCATCAAGCCGCGCACGCCTGCACGGGGCTCCACGTCGCCCCAAGACTCCAGCGGGCTGTGCGTCGGGAGCACCAGATGCGCACGCGCCGTCGTTTCGTCCAGCGCGTTCGAGAAGCTCGCGACAAACGGCACGCGCCCGAGCGCCGCGTCGAATCCGAGGGCGCCCGGCAACGTGAACACTGGGTTGACTTCGTAGGTCACGAGGACCTCAACCTCGCCCGCCCGCATCGAGGCAACCAGATCGGCCATATCGCGGTACGTGCTCGCGCGCCCATAGCTCGCATCTGGACCGAATTGCGCGGTGGTGCCGACGTTTCCGGCCACGTAATTCAGCAAGTGCACCGCAACCTGCGTTCCGGTTGCGTTCGAACCAGACGCTGCCACGCCTCCGCCGATTGCGAGACTGCGGCCCGGCCCAGCCTGCGGGTCGCTGAACAATCGGGCGAGATTGGTGATCGTCTGCGCCGGAATGCCCGTGCGGCCGGCAACCGCATCAGGCGCGAACGGCGCAACCAGGTTGCGGATGGTTGTCACCTCGGCGGCAGGGATCGTCTGAGATCGCCCCTCGGCCAGAATGACGTGCACCATGGCGAGCGCGACGAGGATTTCGGTGCCAGGCCGAGAGGCGAGCCATTCATCGGCGTTCGATGCCGTGAGCGAGAGTCGCGGCTCGACGTGGATGAAGCGCGACTTGCGGCCGTCCCGCAGCCGGCGTGCTTGGGCGAATCCGCCGCTGTGCTCGACCGTCGAGAGCCAGGTCTCCAAAAAGTCGGCCCCAAAGGAAACGAGCACGTCGGCGCGCGCCAGTTCGTAGTGAGGGACCCCGTCCCGACCGAAGCAAATTCGGCTGGCGGCCCGAAATGCTTCGTATGCAAACGGCTCATACCGAAGCCGCCTGGCGCCGAGAGCCTTCGCCCACGCGTCGAAGAGACGGTCCAGCGAAGCAGTAAGCAAGGGTGTGACGATAACAATCCGGTTTGCCCGGCCGTCCTGGCGCGCCATTCGAAGACGGTCGGTCAATGCGGCGAGCGCATCTTCCCATGGGACCGGCGTCAGACGGCTTTGGCCAGCGGCTGCGTTCATGACTTCCCGGCGCCGCGCTCCGCGAATCCTGTCCGGGTTGTAGAGACCCTGAAGCGCCGCCTGTCCCCGGATGCAGAGACGGCCCTGGTTTACGGGGTGGTCCCGATTCCCTTCGACTTTGACGGCACGTCCGTCGAGCGTGCGTACCGCCATCCCGCAGCCGGCGGGACACTCCCTGCAGCTTGTCGCGTACCACGTCGCGACGCCTGGAACCTCGTCCTCAGGCGGGATGACGTACGGAATGATCCGCTCGGGTGGGATGGGCGAGCAGGCGCTCGCCGCGACCGCCGGCGCCGCGGCACCAAGCAACTTGAGGAACGTCCGCCGACCGACGCGTTCGACCAGGGGTCCGTTGTTGCCGGCGTCTAGTAGTGACATACCAGGCAATCCGTCGGCGCATGGCGCTCCTTGTGGCAGTTCAGGCACCATCCCATGCTGAGTGATTCGGTCTGGACGGCACCTTCCATCTTCGCGACGTCGCCGTGACAGGTCTGACACGCGACGCCAGCAGCCACGTGAGGCTTGTGGGTGAAACGCACGAAGTCAGGGAGATCATGCACGCGCACCCAGGCGATCGGTTTCTTGTCCTTCCAGTATGCCATCAGCTTGACGACCTCGGGCTCCTCCGGCGTGACGGTCTGGTGACACTGCACACACCGCTGAACTGAAGGGATGCCAGCCACCGGCCCACGCCGGGCGTAGGTGTGACAGAGCTGGCATGGAATGGCGTTTGTGCCCGCGTGGATGCGATGACTGAAGGCTATGGGCTGACTGCTGGCGCCGGCGGCCGGCGACGGAGCCGATCTGTTGCTGGCGGCCTTCGATGGAGTCGGCTGCTCCTGGGCGAGTACGCGGAAAACAAATGTCAGCAATCCGACGAGAAAGAGCGTGAGCGCCGCCGACGACAGCTTCCGGGAAGGGCTGACGTCGTCACGGCGGATCATACGCACTGGGAAGGCATGCGGGCTTCACCTTTATTACTTACTACGCCGAAGAGATGGCGGATGATTACCCGGGAAGATGCCGGCTGAGTACCCGGGAAAATGGCGGCTGAACCGAGGAGATGGGAAGAGATTGGAAGCACGTTCTGCCTGCGGCAGGAGATCCCCGCCGTCCGACGACGGGGATCTTCTGTTGCTCACGAAACCGTACTGTTACGGCCTACTTGCGTACCGGGGTTGGCATGGGTGGTTTGGCGAACTTCGCGGCATCAATCGCGGCATTGGGCTGCACCTCGGTCAGCTCGAAGGTATCCTGGCCGTCCAGCCAGGCGAAGATGAATTTATAGGGTAACTTGACTCCGGCAACATCGCGATAATCGGCGAAGTCAACCTGTGTGGGAGCGCGGCCTACCGGCGAGGTGGTATGGCGCACCATCCTCACGAGCAGGCCCGACTGCTTGTCGAAATATAGCGTTACCAGGAGGCCCCTCGGGCCGTTCCCCTGGAGAACTTCGACCTCGCGATCGTTGATAGTGCTCGCGAAGCTGACGCGCATGTTGGTGAGGATTCGCTTGATCTGCCCTGGGAACGCGATTTGCGCGTCCACCTTGGCCCCGTCGAGCTCACCTGTGGTCAGCTCGAACTCTTTGACCGCTGTGAGCGGCGTCGATATCCAACCCGTGCGGCCGTCGTAAGTTCTGGCCACATCTCCATCGTCGGTGTGATTGAAGGTGGCGCGCATATCCGGTGCTTTCGCANNNACCTTCCGAACCCGACGCTATTGCCCTTGGCGACGTAGCTGGTGAGGCGATTCGCCGCAGCGGCACCGCCGACCGCCTGAAGATATTTGTCGAGTACCTGATCGGGGGTAGGCGACCCGGGCGCCCTTGTGAGAAGGTCATCCGGCTCCAAGGTCGGAGTTCCGTACACCGTATCCAGAGTCGGCGTTTGCACGGGGCGATCGCGGCCGCGATGGCAGGTCCAGCAGGTCACGACCTGCCGCCCGTTGAATTGGTCCTTGTTGATGGCGGCCATCATCCCCACCATCCTGCGCGCGGTCCGTTTTGTCGGGGTGTCGAGCTCCCATTTCACTGTGTCGGTGCCGGCCCCTGTGTGACACTCCGCGCAGCACATGCTGAGAGCGGCCGAAAAAATCCCCATCGTCTGCATGAATTCGTCGACGGGAAGATTAATGAGCGCTGTGACGTTCTTGAAAACGTCCTGCGACAGCTGGCCTGCCACAGCCTGGCCGGGCACGACCGGAGCGGCCGGAGCCTGGCCGCGTCCAGCCGGCGGAGCCTGGCCGCGTCCTGGCGCAGCCTGGCCGCCTGCCAAAGCGAACGCGTGACCAACAGGGATTGCCGAGCCCGGACTCAGTGCCGTTTTCTCATTTGATTGGCTGAAGGAAACCGGCGATGAGCCTGCCGTAATGGTTCCACTTGCGGCCAACGCGACGCCGACCAGCCACACCACAGTCATTCCGGCGACAGCAAGAAGGAGTCGCCTCGACCCGAGCTTCGTGTTGTGTCCTTTCCATGCCCTCATGTCGTGTCCCTTCCTTAGTTTCTTAGCTCAAACATGACATCGAAATAGGAAAGAAGGATGTTGAGCATCCTTTTGCGTGGGACGACAGCATGAGCCGCAAACGAGCAGGGCGCACACACCAGCACTGCGGCCACCGGCATCCCGAATCGTTAATCGTACAGTCGGGCGCAAATATACACGACGGCCTTGAGGAAGGTCAATATCCGGCAAACGCTGGAGCGATCCCGTTTTCCCTCTTACTACTTAGCGTGCTTGGCCAGGTCACGGAGAAAGTTGACGGTGTTCCAGATGTCTTCGTCGCTCAGTTTCTCGCCCCATGGTTTCATGATCATGGGTTTGGGTCCGATCCCTTCCTCGATACTCTTGAAGATCTCCGCGTCGGTGCCGCCGTGTTTCCATTTGCCGGCGGCCAGGTTGGCCGGGGTCGAACCCTTGGGCGCGGACGCCCCGTCGCCTTTGCCCTGCAGCCCGTGACAACCGGCGCAGTTCTTGGCATAGATGGCCCTGCCGGCCTTGATCGAATCGGGGGACGTCGGAATGGGGTTCTTTTGGACCTGGGGCCCAGCCGCCTCCAGCGAGAGCGCGGTGAACGACGCGGCCGCGGCCGCAAGACAGAAACCTGCTAAAGCCAGCACAACACACAGGATGGACGCACGACGTATCATGGACTCGGCCTCTTTCATGTTCGTGTTTGATGCATCCAATGTACCGTAGCGCCCCGGATTTTACAAGATCACGCACTTTGGCCTATTCACGCTCAGACTTGCATGCGCGAGAACAGGTAGCTGCCCACCGCGAGCAGCGCGGCGACAAACACTCCGAGGACACTGACGTCAACGACGAGGCTGAAGTGCGGCGCGCCGATGAGCGCTCCCCGAATGCCGTCGACGCCGTACGATAACGGATCGATGCGCGCCACGAGCCCAATCGCGCGCGGTAAACCCGCCAGCGGAAAGAGGGCGCCGGACAGGAAGAAGAGCGGCATGACGAGCAGATTCATGATCAACTGAAACCCCTGCATGTCCTCGAGAACGGCGGCCACCGCCGTGCCGAGCGCCGTGAAGAGGACCGCGGTGAGGAACATCATGACGACCGCCAGGGGAAGCTGGACGACGTGCGTGGGCCGGAATCCGACACCGAGCGTCAGCAGAAACACAATCGTGCCTTGCAGCGTCGCCACGGTCGCTCCTCCAAGCGTCCGCCCGAGCATCACTTGCAGACGAGGCACCGGGGCGACCAGCGTCTCCTTGAGAAAGCCAAACTGCCGATCCCAGAGCACCTCGATTCCGCTGAACATCGCGGTGAACAGAATTCCCATCGCGATGACGCCCGGCGCGAGAAACTGGATGTAGTTGCCGCCGCCGGCCCGGGCGTAAATAGGTCCAAATCCGAACCCGAGCGCCACTAGAAACAAGAGCGGCTGAGCGAGGGAGCCGACGATGCGCGATCGCGAACGGACGTAGCGCTTCAGCTGTCGCAGCCACAGGATGTACACGACCTCCACGATCAGCGTCCCCGCCAGAGACGGCCCTGCATCCGCAGTTGATCGAGACTCGTGGCGCCTTCCTCGCGAATCGTCTTCCCGGTCAGCGCCAGGAACGCTTCTTCGAGTGACTGCGTGTTGGTCTGACGTTTCAGCTCGCCGGGCGACCCCTGCGCCACGATTCGCCCGTGATCGATCACCGCGATCCGCTGCGCGATGCGTTCGGCTTCATCCATGTAGTGTGTCGTGAAGAACACGGTGGTGTGCTCGCGGGCGTTCAGATCTTTGAGGTAGCTCCACATATGGTTGCGCGTTTGCGGATCGAGGCCCAGCGTCGGCTCGTCGAGGAAGAGAATCGATGGATGGTGGAGCAGGCCGCGCGCGATTTCGAGCCGCCGCTTCATGCCTCCCGAGAACTCCTTGACCAGGCTGGTCCGGCGATCCCACAACTCGAGAAATGTGAGGAGCTCCTCGATCCGGCTCCGGCGGCTTGCACGTGGCACGTGGTAGAGGACGCCGTGCAGCTCCATGTTCTCGTACGCGGTCAGCTCGGTGTCGAGACTCGGGTCTTGAAAGATGATGCCGAACGTGCGGCGGACGGCGGCGGATTCGCGCCACGGATCGTGCCCGGCGACCTCCATGCGTCCGCTCGTGGGCGTGAGCAGCGTCGTCAGCAACTTGATCGTGGTCGACTTGCCGGCGCCGTTCGGTCCCAGAAACGCAAAGATCTCACCGCGCTCCACGGCGAAGCTGACGTGGTCGACTGCCGTGACCTCCCCAAACTTCTTCGTGAGCTCCTCGGTACTGATGATGCTCATGCTCCTTTGCTGCTCACAGTTCTGGGCCTGGCGATGCCCGCCTACGGGCTAGAGCCCGGCGACGCCCCCGTTCAGTATACGGTCACATCCTGGCGCGGAGCTTCGCACCCGGTCTCATCGTGCTCGAACTGCGTCAACTGGGGCGAACGCCGATCATCATGTTGACGGCCCGTGGCGAGAGAGCCGACAAGCTTCGGGGCTTGAAGCTTGGCGCAGACGACTACATCACAAAACCGACTACGCGATCGCCCGCTTGCGGAAGAAGCTCGAACCCGAGCCACACCACCCGAGATTCATCCACAGCGTCCGTAGTGAAGGGTACCGCCTGACGCCAGACCTCGCGCTGTAGCCAGCCACCGTCGGCTGCCTGGACGCGCGGTTCTCAAAACCCATCCTGCGACAAATTGCGACACTCGACCATGGATTCGGGGGTATATTGGCCGCACCGGTCGTCTTTCTGCCGTCGGCGGGTACGCGCAGGCGTCGGTTGTCGGCATTTGAGGCATCGGGCGGAGTCCGGCCGGACGAAATTCCTAAAGGAGCGAAACAATGGTTGCTCGGTTCGTGCGTCTCGCCATCGTGTCGGGTTTCCTACTCGTACCGGCCGCCGCGTGGGCGCAGCAGGCCAGTGCCTCAATCGCAGGAGTGGTGAAAGACACCTCGGGTGCGGTGATGCCTGGCGTGACGGTGGAAGCCGCCAGCCCCGCCTTGCTCGAGAAGGTCCGCAGCGTCGTGACCGACGCCCAGGGGCAGTACAAGATCGTGGATCTGCGGCCCGGCAACTACACTGTCACCTTCAGTGTGCCCGGCTTCAGCACGGTCAAGCGGGAAGGCGTCGAGTTGACGACGTCGTTCACCGCCAACGTCAATGCCGACCTGAAAGTGGGGGCGGTCGAGGAGACGGTCACCGTGTCCGGGGCGGCTCCCCTCGTCGACACTCAGAACGTCAATCAACAGACGTCGGTCGGGCGCGGCACATTGAACGTCCTTCCGACGACACAACGAGTCGGCCAGTACGCCATGTTCATCCCGGCGGCCGTCTATGCCAATCCCACGTTCCAGGATGTCGGGGGCAACAATGGTGAGGGCGGACAGTTCTCGGTTCACGGCCAACGCCCCGGCGACACGGGCTACAACTTCGAGGGGATGAACCAGAACATGTACGGTGGAGACGTCTACAGTTACAACGCACAGATGGTCCAAGAAGTCGTGGTTGAAACCGGCGGGACGTCGGCCGAAGCGTTGTCGGGCGGCCCTCAATTGAACATCATCGGCAAGGACGGCGGCAACATCTTCTCGGGGAGTTACAGTACCACCCTGACCGGACCGAGTCTGGCGAGCGACAACCTGACGGACAAGCTCCGAGCTCGCGGCCTGCTGAACGGCATCTCGATCAAACAGTTCCGCGATCACGGCGGGGCGCTCGGCGGCCCCATCAAGCGGGACACGCTCTGGTTCTTCACCGCCCATCGGTTCTGGGAATCGTCCAAGTACATTCAGGGCAGCTACTACAACAAACTTCAGGGGACGTTGTTCTACGCGCCCGATCTGAATCGTGTCACCTACACGGACTTCTACTACCACGACAACAATTTGCGCTTGACCTGGCAGGCCGCCCCTAAGCACAAGATCGTGGCGTATTACTCCATTCAAAACAACTGCAACTGTCCGTTCGCGTTGAGTGGCAACGGCGGTGTGAATCCGATCAAAGGAGCGCCCGAATCCCGGCCCCGCCACGTCTTCAACCCGCAGTACAACGCGGTCGTGAGTTGGAGCAATCCGGCCACCAATCGCCTGTTGTTCGAGGGGAACTTGTCATTGCAGGGGAACAAGGAGCATACCGAGCTGATGCCGGACGTGGGGCCCAACGACATCTCGGTGACCGATCTGGGCCTGAACCTCCAATATGGTTCCCTCGCTGGCTCGAATACGGGGACAAATAACTGGAACGGGTCCCACCAGCGGCGGTTTGCCACGATGATCACAAGCCGCTTGGCGGCGTCCTATGTCACCGGGACGCATAACTTCAAAATCGGCTTCAACTACCAACGATGGAACGAGGGCCTGGAAGGGGCGTACACGGACCCCAACGCCATCCACGGCGCCATCTCCTATACCTTCCGCAACCAGGTGCCCACCGCGGTGGTCATCTGGGCAGAGCCGTTCGGGCTGGTCGAGCACACGAGCAAAATCGGAGTGTTCGCGCAGGACCTCGGAAACTGACGCTCAACCTTGGTCTGCGGTACGACGCCTTCAACGGCCAAATCCCCGCACATCACCTGCCGGCGGGCATCTATGTGCCCGCACGCGACTTCCCGGCGGTGAGCGACGCGCCCGACTGGAAGAATCTCAATCTGCGGCTAGGCGCTTCCTACAACCTGTTTGGCGATGGCCGGACGGCGCTGAAAGCGTCGCTGGGTCGGTATGTGCCGTACACCATCGCCGCGTCCAACAATCCCGCCGCGAATCAGGCTGTCACCACCGGGCGAACGTGGAACGATGCCGACGGGAATTATGTGCCCAACTGCGACTTGACGAACCCGAATGCCAACGGCGAGTGCGGAGCCTGGTCGGACCGGACCTTTGGTCAGCTTCGAGCCGGGACGCGCTTCGCGGACGATGCGCTCAGCGGCTTCAATAAACAGTTCGCGAATTGGCAAGGGTCGGTGTCGATTCAGCAGCAGCTTCGGCAGGGGATGGCGCTCAATGTGGGCTATTTCCGCACCTGGTACCGCAACTTCCTCGTTACCAAGAACGCGGCGGTGACGCCTGCGGATTTCGATTCCTACTGCCTCACCGTGCCGAGCGACAGCCGTCTCTCGAATAGCGGTCAGCAACTGTGCGGCTTCTACGACGTCAAGCCGCAGCTGTTCGGCGTGGTCGATAACGTCCGCACGCTGGCGTCAAACTATGGGAAACGGACTGAGGTTTACAACGGCGTCGATGTGAGCTTGACCATGCGCCCCACGCAGGAGACGCAGTTCTCGGGAGGCTTGAGCATCGGGCGAACGGTCACGGACGCTTGCGATCTGATCGCGAAGGTGCCCGAAGCCCTGTTTGGTCTGGACCCGGCCGCCAATACCGGCCCTGGCACACTGACTTCGGGGACACCGGGCTCGTGGAGCCCCGTTCAGAATTGCCACATCGTACGCCCGTGGTCGGCCGCGACGCAGGCGAAGTTCCTGGCGGTGTTCCCGCTGCCGTGGGGTTTCTCGGCGAGCGCAGTCTATCAGAATATACCTGGCATCCCGGTCACAGCGACCGACCCGGCCACCAATTCGCAGATCCGTCCGTCGCTCGGCCGAGACCTGGCGTCGTGCCGGGGGGCCGCGGTTTGCAACGCCACGGTCAACCTCGAGTTGTTGAATCCTGCCTCGGCTTTTGAGGATCGTCTTCAGCAAGTGGACCTTCGCCTCAGCCGGCGATTCCAGGTCAGGCGATTCCGCGTGCGAGGGAGCCTCGATGTCGCGAACCTGTTCAATGCCAGTAGTGTCCTGGCCGAGAACGCGGGGTACGGGTCCCAGTGGCTGGTGCCGTACGAAACCCTCGGCGGACGCTTGTTCAGGGTCAATGCGCAAGTCGAATTCTAGGCAGGGCGAGACAGGATGTGAGCGCTTGCGGCCACGTCGAGCCGAGGCCAAGCGAAGCCGAGGCGAGATGTCAGCGCCAGTTCGCGCTGGGGGGGCGGGGTCCCCAACGCGGCAGCCGCGTTGGGGTGCCGGATGGGGCCCCAGCGCCAGTAATAGTGAGCGCCTGCGGCCACGTCGAGCCGAGGCCAAGCGAAGCCGAGGCGAGATGTCAGCGTCAGTTCGCGCTGGGGGTGGGGTCCCAGCGCCAGTAATAGAGGTGACCAACGTCAAAGCGTGCTGAACGGCGCAAGGGGGCGTGATGAATTCCGCAAGCGCGAAGAAAGGATCGCGAGGTTCCATCGCGGCCGGCATGGCCATCGTCTTCCTGATGGCAGGGCCCGTTTCGGCGCAGTGGGCGAAGGTCCGTCTGCCCGGCACGCCACGAACGTCAGACGGTGCGCCCAACCTGACGGCGCCTGCGCCGAGAGCGCCGGACGGAAAGCCGGACCTGTCCGGGATCTGGCGAAAGTCGAGAGATGGTACCAAGGTTTCAGCCGGTAACCTCGCCGCTGACGGAGTCGAGGTCCCATTCCAGCCGTGGGCCGAAGCGCTTTACAAGGAGCGCTTGGCAAACAATGGGAAGGGGGTGCCAAGCGAACGTTGTTTGCCGCACCAAATCCCGAAAACATATTTAATCGCCGAGCCGACCAAGATCGTCCAGACGCCGGGACTGATCGTGATCCTCCACGAGGAATTCAACAACTATCGCCAGGTCTTCACCGACGGCCGTCAGTTTCCTCCGGATCTCGATCGCCGGTGGATGGGGTACTCGATTGGCAAGTGGGAAGGCGATACACTGATTGTCGATACGAGAGGGTTTGTTGGTGAGAACGACTGGCTCGATTTTGGCGGGCACCCGGCCACCGACGCCTTGCATTTCGTCGAACGCTACCGGCGGCGCGACTTCGGGCATATGGAAATTCAATTCACCGTCGACGACTCTAAGGCGTACATGAAACCCTGGACTTTCACTGTGCCGTTCGATTTGCTTCCTGACACTGAGCTGATTGAACAGATCTGCGACAACGAAAAGGATGCGGCGCATTTGGTGGGAAAGTAATGTGTTTGCAATCTCACCTGTTGCACGGGAGGCCCCATGACGAAGTTGACGAGGCTCGCGATTTTCGTTGCCGGCTTGTCGTGGCTCCTCGCCGTTGTTCCGGCAGCTGCCCATCACTCTTTTGCCGCCGAGTACGATGTCAATAAACCGCTGGCGCTCAAGGGCGCCGTGTCGAAGGTCGAGTGGAAAAATCCACACGCCTTCTTTTACATCGACGTGACGGACGAGACCGGCAAGATCACCAATTGGGCGCTCGAAATGGTGGGCGCGAGCGCGCTCTTGAGAAATGGCTGGAAGGCGTCGACGCTGAAGATTGGTGACATCGTCACCATCGAGGGGAGCGGCGCCAAGGACGGAACCACTCAGGGGCA
>QHWL01000748.1 GCA_003222555.1 Acidobacteriota bacterium
GGGGGTTTCGGGGCTCGCGTGCGCGTGCGCGGCCCGCGATACCGGTGCCTCCGTGATCATGATCGAGGAGAATTTCGACATCGGAGGCCGCGGCATCCTGAGCGGAGGGAGCATCCAGCTCGGCGGCGGGCACAGTCTGCAGAAAAAGTACGGCACGGTGGACACGGCCGACATGATTTTCGCGGACTGGACCCGGCACGATCACCCGTCGTCTCGTTACAGCGACCGCGACATCGTCCGCAAGTTCGCCGACGAAAACGCAGCGACGTTCGAATTCCTGCTGGCCCACGGCGTCCAGTTCACCGGTCGCGAGGAAGCTGGAGGCGGAGCGTCGACCAACGCCGGCCGAACCTACCAAACCGTCGAATGGCACATCCCGAGCCAGGTGTATGCACCCCATCGCGGCCGGAACGGGTCCGGACTCGTCAGAAGGCTCGAGGAAAGCGCGCGCAAAGCGGGCGTGCAGATCCTGCTAAAACACTCGATGACGAAAATCATCCGCGAGAATCCACTGTCGGGGCGGGTGCTCGGAATCACCGCCCGGTCCAATGGTAAAGACATCAACGTTCAGGGGAAGAAAGGCGTGTACGTTGGCACCGGCGGAAACCCGGGCAACTTGAACCTGCGCCGGACGTTCGATCCGCGGCTCACCGAGGAGTACCAGCAGGCTTGCGCCCCGTACGCCCGTCAGAGCGGCGACGCCGAGGTGCTGTCCATGGCCATCGGGGCTTCGCTATGGACCACGGCACTGCAGACCTCCGAGGGCGGTGCGGCGATCACTAGGACGTCGCACATCGGGTGTCAGTGGGGCTATGGTCAGCTGGTCATCGAGACCGACAGTCCGATCTTCCATCTTGCCCGCGCGACCGGCCTCACCGTTGCGAACTGGCAAGACGTGATCATGGTCCACCAGAACGGCAAGCGGTTCTGGAACGAGCTCGACGGGGGCTACAACTTCATCGCCGCCGCGATGGCGTACAACGGAGATACGAACAAGTTGAACGGAGGCGGGCCGATCTGGGCCATCTTCGATTCCGATGCAGTTGCCCGCGAGAAGTGGAATCCAAATCCGCCCAATGTAGATCCGCTTTATTTCGCGAGCGGTGCGACGCTGAAGGAACTGGCGGCCAGCATCAACAATCCGTACCAGAAGAGGCCGATGCCGGGAACGGTCCTCCAAGAGACTGTTGAGCGGTACAACTCCTTCGTCACGTCGGGCGTCGACACCGACTTCAAGAAGCCCAAACCGATGTACAAGATCGAGAGGCCGCCGTTCTATGCGGCGTGGGCGACTCCCATCCTCCACGATTCGCTCACCGGCCTCAGGGTCAATACGGACCAGCAGGTGATCGATATTTTCGGTAAGGTCATCCCCGGCCTCTATACCGGAGGCGAATCCATGGGTGGTTTGGCCCAGCATGGCCTGGGCAGAGACCTCGTCTCTGGCCGCCTCGCTGGACTTCACGCCGGAAGGTCGCCGAGCGGCACCCGCTGACAAAGACGCTTCGAGGGCCGGGCTCGGGTTTCCGAGCTCGAACCCATTTCGGAACCAGCGGCGAGCGGAAGCCCTTAAACCGGCAGCGTTCCGGCTATTCCTTCGTCGCAGACGGACGAGGGCATGAGCAAGAGTGTCGAGCGCTCGGACGAAGAGCCACGGACGCATCTCACCAGCGTGGCGCTGAGTCGGCCGCCTGCTGCGGAGGTCGACGCGGGCACTGACATCGTCTTGAAGATCAAGGTCTCCTGCCCCTACGGATGCGACCTTCGCGGACGAGTCATCAACGTCATGGCGCCCGATGGTGCCGTCGTGGCGGTGAGTGGGCTTGCCGACTTTGCCGACAAAGCGACCGAAACGACAGAATTTGCCTTCATGGCCCCGGAGGAGGTGGGCGAGCATTCGTGGACTCTCGTATTCCCGAAGCATGAGGCCGAAGGCCTTGTCCACGAGGAAGGCTCGCTTCCGATAACGGTCAAAACCATGGCCCACGACACCAGCCTGGCGGTGTGGGATGTACCTTCGCCGATCGTGATTGACCATCCGTTCCGCATTCATGTTGGGGCAACGTGCACTGCCGGGTGCGACCTCAAAGGCAAAGAGATCCAGATCTGCGACGAGACCGGCGCCAGCATCGCGCGAGGGCACCTCGGTGAGACCCCGTGGAACGGAACCCGGGCGCTTTATTGGACAGAGGTCGACCTGGCTGCTCCAGCTAAGGAGGGGGCGACGTGGCGATCGATCAGCTTCGCACCGACAGAATTGAAGCTGCCTCACGGCGGGGCGTCGGCCCGATTCGGATTCGAGACGGTCAAGCCGCCGCAGTATTCAGTGACGGTCAAGGTCGTGCAGAAGGACGCCGGCACGCCTGTCGAGGACGCCCAGGCGAGGACGCCCAGGTGCGCCTGGGTGTTTACTTCGCCTGTTCGGACCAGACCGGCCTGGCAAGGGTAGCGATACCCGAAGGAACGTACGACCTGGATGTGCTCAAGACAGGCTATGAGGCCCCCTCGCGAGTCCTGGATGTGAACGCCGACGTAACCGTGGAAGTTGAAGTCGCGATCATCCCGCCGGAGAATCCCGATGCGTATTGGCTGTTCGATCCGACAAAACGGCTCTAATTATTATCTTGCCTTCACGGCCACTGCCCTGTGCACGGTGTTCACGGTGCCACCCGGGAACCATGTGGCCGCACCCTCCGGGAGCGACGTCGTGTAGGTGAGCGTCCACGTCGAGCCCTCGGTGACGGTTTCGGCGAACGTCGGTCCGGACCGGCCCGACCCGAGACAGCTGTTGCACGGGCCACCTGCGTTGAAGGCGAACTGCACAACAATCGGCGGGCCGCTGGCCGGCGTCACGGTCGCGATTCGCGTC
>QHWL01000068.1 GCA_003222555.1 Acidobacteriota bacterium
AGGCATGCGTATCTGCTCGTCGTCGTCATGATCGGCTGGGTTTTCTTCCGGGCCGATACGCTCACCGGCGCCATCGCGTTTCTGAAAGCGCTGGCGGGGTTGAGTCCAGCGGCGCCCACCGCGTTCACGATCCAGTGGTACGCGACGCCCGATGTGGCCATCGCGCTCCTGGCAGGCATGATCGGATCGCTGCCGATCGTGCCGGCGCTCGCCCGCTGGGTTGACGAGGCGCCGCGGCCCGGCCTGGGGCGGGGGTTCGCCGCCGCCAGCACAGCGACGCTTGTTGTGCTGCTGGTCGCCTCAATCATGCACATGGCGGCGCGCGCGTACAACCCATTCATCTATTTCCGATTCTGATGAGCACCCACGGCGGGACTAAAGTCCCGCGCCACGAGCGCGCCCGAAACGTACGGCCCGAGCCCTGGAATGTGGTCCTCCTCGGGCTGTTCCTCCTCGTCATCGGGCTTCCGTTGGCCGCAAGCCTTGCGGGCGCCGACGGCGCCGACCCTGGCGCCGAGAACCGCGAGATGGCGGTGTTCCCCCGGCTCGACGGCTCCTGGAAATCGGTCGCCAACTTCGGCAACGGTCTGGGCCACTGGTTCGACGACCACTTTGGCTTCCGTGCGGCGCTCGTGCGCTGGTTCGGCGAAACGCGCCTGTTCTGGCTTGGCGTGTCGCCGTCCTCGACCGTCATCAAAGGGCGCGGCGGTTGGCTCTTCTATGCCGACGACTCGGCGCTCGACGACTACGTCGCCGAAAGGCCGTTCGCGCCGGAAGAGCTCCGCGCGTGGCGCTCTGCCCTCGTGGCCACCAACGACTGGCTGAACGAGCGCGGCGTCCGGTTCGTATTCACCATCGCGCCGGACAAACACGTCATCTACGCTGAGCAAATGCCTGCGTCGCTGCATCGTGTCGGCGGCACGTCGAGAACCGAGCAGCTCTTCGAGTATTTGCGGCACACGACGGATCTCACGCTGGTCGACGTGCGGCCGGCGCTTTTCGAGCCGAAAGGGGACGAGCGCCTCTATCACCTTACCGATACGCACTGGAACGATCGCGGTGCGTTTGTCGCCTATCGCGAAATCATCGAAGCCGTGCGCAGGATGGTGCCGTCGGTGCCGGCGCCATGGAGCCGCAACGACTTCGATCCGGTGACTCGTGACAGCGCCGGCCGGGATTTGGCGGGAATGATCGGGCTCACGCGCGTGCTGCGCGAGTCCGATCTGATGCTGATTCCCAGGCGGCCGCGCCAGGCGCGCGTCGTCGAGCCGCCTGGAGCCACTCCGACCGATGAAGAGGGGCGGCTCGTGACCGAGATTCCAGGGTCGCGGCTGCCCCGAGCGCTCATCATTCGCGACTCGTTTGCGTCGGGCCTCGCGCCGTTCTTGTCGGAACATTTCGGCCGCGCGGTGTATCTCTGGCAGAACTACGTGGGCGCGGACGCTGTGCTGCACGAGAAACCGGCCGTCGTGATTCAGGAAATCGTCGGGCGGCATCTGCTGTCGGTCGCCCCGTACAACGACGTCGCGAATCAGCGTTAGCCAATGCCTGTGTTTTTTTGACAACTGTGGCGCGGGGCTTCCGCCTTCGCTGAAGCTTCGGCGGACCGCCGTAGCCTTGGCGGAGGCTGGTTAGCCCCGCGTTCGCAGGCCTGAAGAGCCTGTGAAAAAATGCGACGTTTGAACGCAGAGCTCGCAGACCACGCTGAGAAATCCTTGGGCATTTCTTCTCTGCGGCCTCTGCGGTCTCTGCGTTGAACGTGATTTCTTCACAATCTCTGAGGGTCTGCTCCACTACAAACAGGCTTCTGTCCTGTACGTAGTGTCCGCCATCAGAGCTCCACGCCTTCGATGTCATCGTCAGGGACGTCGACGACCACGTTGTGAATGTCGATGCGGAACCACTCGCGAAAGGTCTTGAGGTCGCGCGAAGCGGGCCACGACGATTCGTCTTCGGTCCACGCGGCCAGCTGCAGCTCGAAAAGCCACGTGGCGTTCTCCTCCACCCATTCCTGAAGGTCCTCTTCCAGCTCGAACTCAGGCAGCAGGAACGCAGAGCCGTACGTTTTCGCGCGGGCGACCGTCAGCGTACCCTTGTTGAAGTCGGCTTCTTTCTGTAGCGTCCACTTGATGTAGGGCTGGGCGCCGACGATGGTGATGGCCGTGCGGTTGATGACGCGCATCCCACAATCCTATCAGCCTCGTCCGCGCCCTCGCAGCCCGTGGTGCAAACTCCGGCTGCGTTCGGGCCGAGCTGCTGGACCACGCGCCGGTTGGCGATGTGAAGCCCTTCCCGTTTGACCGGGGGGCCAGTAAGTGCATGGCAGTCAAGACCATCACCATCGACTTGGAGGCATACGACATGGTGGCCCGCGCGAAGAAAGCGGGGCAGTCGTTTTCTCAGGTCATCAAAGAGCGACTCGGACGAAAAACCGGACGAGATCTGTGGAACGCGATCGCGCAAGGCGTCCCCTCAGGGCAAGCTCCTCCGTGCTCGCCTACGCGAGCGCCGCCCGATCCCACGGAGGAGCTGGCGCCGTTTACGTGTTGTTGCGGAGATAGATGAAGGTGCAAAGCGGCGCACATCTGCCCTCTCGAACTCCTCGATAATAGGATCACACTCATGGATGTCTCCGAACGCTTCGAGCAGCTGATCGCCTTCGTCAGCTCGCAGCTGCCCAAGCCGGTGGAGGAGCAGCAAGGCAGCGACGGTTCCATCCTTTTCACGGGCGGCGAGCCGCCCGAGGTGATCGTCCATCTCACGGATCAAACGGTCGTGGTCTCGGAGTTCGCTGGCGCATGGGAAGAGGGGAGGTTCAGCCTCACTCCCCTCCTCGTCGGCGAGCTGTACTGGCACGCACTTCCGGAAACGGCGTTGATGAACGCGCTTTCCGCGATGATCAAAGGCGCGCGCGAAGCGCGTTTATCCAAGTACCGAATCTGCCCACAATGCGGCGAGAAGGTTTCGCCTGAATACTTCGGCGTATCAGATGTGTGCGATCGCTGTGCGGACGACACTCCCGGCGTGGCCCATTGAGGGGCGGGGATCTGCCTTTAGCGCGCACCGCCAGCCAGACCTGAAGAAAAGACTTACCGCAAAACGGCACGCGCAGTGCAATAGAAATCCATTGGTGTCACGGGGTCTGACGACCGGCGCACGAGTACGTCTTAGTGGCCGCCGTAGACGAGGTAGCCGCGCTTGCGGAGACTTTCGGCGAGGAAAACTTCCATCTCCTTCGCCTTCAGGTAAGGCATCGGGTTCAGATGCTCGTACAAACGCGGCACGAGCCGCTCGCCGCAGCGCTTCACCACACGGGCCGATTTGATTCCCTGTTTATGGTTCTGAAACCGCTGCTTGGGTGAGAGGCCGGTGAGCCCGACGTAGTAGCCGGCTTTGCCATCCCCTCGCGGATTGCGCAGATAGACGACGTAGACGGAGTGGTGGCCTTTCGCCGGGCCTAAGGCCGGCGCGACATCCTCAGACGGGTTCGACTTCTTGCGAGACCTATTCAGACAGCTTCGAGTTCTTCGCTCTCGACTTCGACGTCGTGAAAGGGCAGGCCGTCGGTCAGCTCCGACGCCTGGAGCATCCGCGGCACGCGATCGATCGGCTCGAGCGCCTTGATCTCTTCGCCGCCGTTCGCCGCGTGAAGGTCTTTGAACTTGCGCGCCTTCACGAGCACGTTGCCTTCGAGCGACCCGACGGCCAGATTGTACGCGTCGAGGCTCGACTTCAACCTCGCGCCGAGCGATTCGAAATGTCCGCCGAGGACGCGAACCGATTCGTACAGGCTGCGTCCGAGATCGCTGATCTTCCGCGCGTTTTCTTCCAAGGCCTGTTGCTGCCAGCCGTACGCCACGGCTCTCAACAGCGCGATGAGCGTTGTCGGGCTGGCCGGAATGACGTGCTGGTCGAGCCCAATTCCAAACTCGATGAGCGAGGGGTCTTGTTCGAGCGCCGCACTGAAAAACATCTCGCCTGGCAGGAACATCACGACGAAATCCGGACTGGGATGAACGTGCGCGGCGTAGCTTTTGGCGGCGAGTTGCGAGAGATGCGTGCGAACCTGCTTGGCGTGATCCAGCAGGAGCGCCTGGCGGCTCGCTTCGTCGGGTGCTTCGAGCGCCTTGAGATACGCGTCGAGCGGCGCCTTTGCGTCGATGACCACGTACTTGCCGCCGGGCAGGCGGACGATGACGTCGGGCCGCATGCGGCGTTCGTCGGATGTGAGCGTGGGCTGTTCCTCGAAGTCGCAGTGTTCGACCATTCCGGCAAGCTCGACGACGCGCTTGAGCTGAAGCTCGCCCCAGCGGCCGCGGACACCGGGCCGCTTGAGCGCGTCGACGAGACGCGCCGTCTGGCCGCGGAGATCCTGTCCAGTCGTGTCCAGCGACGCGATGCGCTGCATGAGCTCCGCACCGCTCTCAATCCGGCGGCGCTCGGATTCCTTTATTTCACGATCGACTTGCTCGAGCGTGGTGGCCATCGGCGCAAGTAAATTTTCGATCGCCTTCTTGCGCGCGTCGATGTCCGCCGTCGCCTCGGTCCGCGCGTCCCGAAGACGTGTTTCGGCGAGATCGAGAAACGCTTGATTGTTCGTCCTGAGCGCGTCGGCGCTCAGCGCCTGGAACGCCTCGCGCAGGGTGGTTTCCGCATCCTGGTATGCCGTGAGCCGCTCGGCGTGGACGGCGCGATCTCGTTCCAGCTCGGTGCGAAGACGCGTCTGGACGGGGCGTGATGCCAGCCAGCTGACAAGCGCGCCGATCGCGAGGCCAACGACCAGCGCGATGACCAGAGAGATGGGTTCGATAGTCATTAGTATCGCATGCGTGTCGAGGCCGTATACAGGGTAAAGAGCATGAACAAATCACGGCAAACACAGCCGCCTTCGCGGTGGAGGCCACGCCGAGCGGAGGCGGGCCGCGGAGACCGCAGAGAAAAATCCTCAAACGCTATTGGCTCCCGCATCGTTCAGCGCGCCACAACGAAGGGCAGCCACGACTCCGGGAGCTGCAGCTCCGCGGCGTGAATGGCGCCGGCGATGAGGCGATCGCGTTCGGCCAGGACCAACTGACGCGCTTCGAGACCCGCGGCAATCGCGTCGAACGCGTGGCGCGCGGCGATTTGTGCACGACGCCGCTTGTCTACGTAGAGTCCGGCGCCTGCCTGCCTCGTCGCGCGCGCAGTGGCCCGTTCGGCTTTGAGCATCGCAAGCCGCGGCGTGTTGACAGGCTCGAACGGCAGCCCGAACTGAAAACGCGCCAATGAGGCCGTGTCGAGATCGCGCGCCGCTTTCAGCGCTCGTTCGCGATCGAGTGGCGCCCGGTAACACTGGAAACAGATGGCCCGCAGCCGAGTGGTGGTGGGGGCGTGGGCGGCCTCTGCTCGCTCCAGCTGGTCGCGGCACGCCTTACACATGGCTTTAGGTCGTTTGCCTTCGAGCTCGCCTCCATGGAACCTAATCCACTCGTCATCAACGATTTGCGCGATTTCGTGGCTCATATGACAGCAGTGTACGTCGAGGGGGTGACAGGGTAGGTCACGTCACGCGATGCCCCGTCAACTCGTCGGCGAGGGGCGACCGGCGCGTTCATGTGCTACAGTCCCCGCCTCGAAAGCGAGCGGACATGGCTGATTGGATGATGCGTGGCGAGTACGTAAAAAACTGTAACTGCGCCCCCGGCTGCCCGTGCGATTTCTGGGCGGCGCCGACCCATCACGAATGCACCGGGATGTTCGCGATGCGGATTCGGCAGGGGCATTTCGACAAAACGAGCCTCGATAGCATCATCTGGGGGGGCACCTACTATTGGCCGGGCCCGCTTCACGAAGGCAACGGCACGCTACAGCCGTACATCGGCGACAAAACCACCGCCGAGCAGCGGCACGCGCTCCTTACTATCATGAGCGGTCAGGCCGGCAACGCCTGGTTCGAAGTTGTCGCCAGCGTCGTCTCGACGGTTCTCGAACCCAAGTTTGTGCCGATCAGATTCGAATTCGATCTCGCGAGGCGCTCTGCGAATGTCAGCGTCGCGGGAGAGTTCGAAACCATCAGCGAGCCGATCAAGAACATCGCCACGGGCGATACCCACCGCATCCTCGTCGAGATGCCGGCAGGAATGGAGTACTTCCGTCCGGAGATCGCGACGACCAAGGTGCTGAAAGGCACAGGCGCGATCAAGTTCGATTGCCCGGGGTCCCACAGCTCGCTTGCCATCGTCGAGCAGCGGCACACGGGCCTCGTCAAATCGGACATCGCCCTGTAAGCCCGTGGATATCAGCGCGGTCGGGCACGAGCCACGCTCCGCCCCAACGTCAGACAGCCTGCGGTCGCTGTACATCTGCGCGCTCGTCGTTTTTCTGGGGGCCGCCGCGCTGACGCTGTCGTCGTCTCGCATGATGAGCGCCGTGATGCCGATGCCCGGCGGCTGGACCATGGGAATGGCCTGGATGCGGATGCCGGGCCAGGGCTGGCTGAGCGCGGGCGCGATGTTCGCCGCGATGTGGGTCGCAATGATGGTCGCCATGATGCTCCCGTCATCGCTTCCAATGCTGCTGCTGTACCGGCGCGTGGTGAGATTCCGCGGCGAGGCGCACCCCGATGGGCTCACGTGTTTAATGGCGAGCGCGTACTTCCTCGTCTGGACGCTGTTCGGCGTCGCCGCGTACGCGGCGGGCATCACGATCGCCCGCGCGGCGATGTGGTCGCCTTCAGTCAGCCGGCTCGTGCCGGTTGCGGCCAGCGGCGCGCTCGTCGTCGCCGGCGTCTACCAGCTGACACCGTGGAAATCTGCCTGCCTGAGGCATTGTCGCGATCCGCTGGAGCTCGTCGCACATCACCTCCACCAGGGCTGGCGTGGTGCTGTCGGCCTCGGCGTGCACCACGGTCTGTTCTGTACTGGGTGCTGCTGGGCGTTGATGCTGATGCAGCTGGTGATGGGCGTGATGAACCTCGGCGCGATGGTCCTCGTCGCCGCGGTGATCGCGCTTGAAAAACTCGTGGCCCGCGGCGCGCTGATCGCACGCATTGTCGGAATCGCCTCGCTGCTGGCCGGGATGTTGACGCTGGCGCGGGGACAGTTTCTCAGGTTCTAGGGGCTTCGCGGGCCAGGCAATGAGATCTCTGAAATGGCGAACACCCACGGCGCCGCCCCACGCACGCGCTGTGCCACAATGAGGAGCACGTTACAGCGTCAGTTCCCAGCACCCTGCCGCGTCAGTTCCCAGCACCTTACATCGTCAGTTCAGACCGTCACGTAGCGCACGATGTTGCCGCACGCGTCGAGGAATTTCTCGAAGTCCGCGAAGGCGAGCGTCAGCGTCACCGTGTTGATGTTGGGGTGAAACGACACGCGTTGGGCCGACTTGAGATCGCGATCGTGGTGTTCGGCATCGTGGATGAGGCCGAACGGCGACACCGACCCTGGTGTCAGGCCCAGACAGGTCATCAGCCGGTCTGGTGACGCGAAGCTGAGCTTGCCATCGCCGATCTGGTCTGCGAGGGCCCGCAGATCCGCTCTCTTCGAGTGCTTCACGATGACGAGGTAGTACCTCGTCCCCTTCTGGTTCCGCAGGAACAGATTCTTACAGTGCGTCGCATCGATGTCGGCCCAGTGTTTCTCCGCCTCATCGACGGTCGCCACCGGCGGATGCTCGTGCCGCATCACCGCGATGCCGAGCTCCTGGAGCCGGACGGCAACAGTCCGCTCCTGTGTTGTCACAGCTTCACGACCGCCGCGCCGTGAAAACGGCCTCCGCGCAGATCGGCGAGCGCGCGATTGGTGTCCGCCAAATCGTAAAGCTGCACATGGGTCTTGATCGGCACCTTCGACGCCAGCGCGAGAAACTCGCGCGCGTCCCTCCTCGTGACGTTGGCGACGGAGCGGACGACGCGCTCTTCCCAAAGGAGCCAGTACGGGAACGATGAGACGTCGCTCATGTGGATGCCGGCGCAAATCACGACGCCACCCGGGACAACGCGGCTCAGCGCCTCGGGAACAAGGGATCCAACGGGCGCGAAGATGATGGCCGCGTCGAGAGGCTCGGGAGGGGCATCGTTCGATCCGCCCGCCCATACCGCGCCGAGGCTGCGCGCGAACTGCTGCCGGCCCTCGTCGCCCGGGCGAGTGAACACACTCGCCTCGCGGCCCTCGTGGACCGCGACCTGCACGAGGATGTGCGCCGCGGCGCCGAATCCGTAGAGCCCAACCCGGCGAGCGTTGCCGGCCGCCCGGTATGCACGGTACCCGATGAGACCCGCGCAGAGCAGCGGCGCCGCTTCCGTATCGCTATAGCCGTCAGGGAGTCTGAACACGAAGCGCCCATCGGCGACGGTGTAGTCGGCATAACCGCCATCGATCTGATAACCGGTGAAGCGCGCGTTGATGCAAAGATTCTCGCGGTCGCTCTTGCAGTACTGGCACTCTTCGCACGTGTAGCCGAGCCACGGAATGCCGACCCGGTCGCCGACCGCGAGGTCGGTGACGCCGTCGCCGAGCCGCTCGACGACGCCGACGATTTCATGGCCCGGCACGAGCGGAATTTCCGCGTGCGGCAGCTCGCCGTCGACCACGTGCAGGTCGGTTCGGCACACGCCGCAGGTCCGTACGCGGACCAGCACCTCGCCGGGCAGCGCAACCGGCAGTTCACGCGCGCGCGCCTCGAGCGCACCCGCACCCGGGCTGGTGAGCACCATGGCTCTCATGGGAAATCCAAATATTTGAGAATGTGAGGATGTAAGGATTTGAGGATTTGAAAGGCCTCCGTCCCCAAATCCTTAAATCCTTAAATCCTCAAATCCTCACATCCTCACATCCTCACATCCCTACATCCTCAAATTTTCTACGGGAACCGTCCGAGGGCGGCCAGGAGATCGAGACGCGCCCGGCGCAGCGTGTCTTCGGCCGTCGCCACCGCGGTGTCGGCGTCGCGCGCGCTGCGTTCGGCGTCGATCACCTCGATGTTGGTGGCGGCTCCGGCGCGGAAGCTGATGTTCGTGATATCCACGACCTGCTGCGCTTGATCGGCCGCGGTGCGGGCGCTGGCCAGGCTGCGCTCGCCGCTGGCGACCGCCTCCCGTGCGGCGCGGACCTGCGACGACGCCTGTGTCATGGCGCCCGCGAAGTTCGCGCGGGCGACCTCGAGCGCCGCCTGTCGCTGCACCTTCAGGCTGGCGCGCTGGCCGCCGTCGACGAGCGGCACGTTCATCTGCAAGAGAAACCGCCAGCTGTTCGCCGTGCTGAAAAACTGCGACGGGTAGGTCGACTGCGGGAGAAATACGGCGTCGAGCGAAGGCCAGCGGTCCTTCGAGCTGTCGCCGACAACGCGCTCGGCCGCCTGCTGCTGGGCCGAGAACAATTTCAGGTCTGTGCGGAACTGCAGCAGGTTCGCCGCCTCTGCCGGGACGTCGAACGGCGGCTCCTCAATCGCGTCGACGGGTCCATCAGCCACAATCAGGACGCCGAGTGCTTCCTGCGCCCGGTAGAGCCCGAGTTGCGCCGCTTCGACGCGTCCTTCGTCGGTGGACCATTGCTGCTGCGCGCGCAGGGCATTCAGGCGGCTGCCCGTGCCCCGCTGTTCCAGCTCGTTGGCGAGATCGTAATGCGCTTTCGCGACATCGCGCGCGCGCGTGTTCGCTTCGACCACCCGCCGCTGCGCAATGACGCTCAGGTACGCGTCCGCCGTCGAAAAAGCGATCTGTCGGCGTGTGTCGGCGGCGCTCAGCTCGGCCACCTGCTCGTTGTCCATCGCCTGCGTGCGGCGCGCCCGCGCCGCGGCGGCGATGATCGGCAGATCCGCATTGAGGGACGCGGCAACCTGATTCCTGGGCGTGACCGTCGCACCGCTGAACTTCACGCCCGTATTGAGCGTGGTGGTCGTCACGTTTCCGTTGATCTGCAGGCCGGTTGCGGCCCGGGCCTGCTGCAGGAGGCCTTCGGCGCGGAGAATGCCCGCGGCGGCCGCCGCTACCGACGGGTTCTTTTCCATCGCACGCCGTACGGCGTCTTGAAACGAGATCCGCTCAACGGGCGCCGGTGGCTGCGCAACGACCGCAGGGCCGAAGCCCTGCGCCACAACTATGGCGAGCGCGAGGATCGCAGGGCCCACGCGCCTGCACAAAAATACGACGTTTGAACGCAGAGCTCGCCGAGCACGCTGAGAAATTCTTGGCGTTTTCTTCTCCGCGGTCTCGGCGGTCTCGGCGGTTCGCGGTTTCTTCACAGGCTCTTCAGGGCTGCGAATCGGCTTTCGTATGCCTTCTTCCGATGCTTTTGACGACGACATAGAGCACGGGGATGAACGCGAGATTCAAGAAGGTCGACGCGATCATTCCGCCAGCCACGGCGGTGCCGACCGAGTGTCGCGCCTCGCGGCCCGCCCCGCTCGCGACCACGAGCGGCATCACGCCAAGAATGAATGCGAGCGATGTCATCAGAATCGGCCGCAGCCGGATCCGCGCCGCTTCGACCGCCGCATCGACGATGCTCAGCCCGCGACCACGCAGCTCCTCGGCGAACTGCACGACGAGAATCCCGTTCTTCGCCGACAGGCCAATCAGCATGACGAGGCCGATCTGGCAGTACACGTCGTCGATCAGCCCGCGCCTCCACTGCGCCAGCAGCGCGCCGAGAATCGCGAGCGGCACCGACAAGAGAATGATGAACGGCAGCGTCAGGCTTTCGTACTGACCGGCGAGCGTCAGATAGACCAGCAGCAGGCCGAGAGCGAAAATCAACACCGATTGGCGGCCCGCTTTGATCTCTTCGAGCGACAGCCCGGACCAGGAGTACGTCATGCCCTGCGGCAGCACGCGATCGGAGAGCTGCTGCATGATTTGAATCGCCTGGCCGGAGCTGTACCCGGGTGCGGCCGACCCGTTGATCGACGCCGACCGAAACATGTTGTAGTGCGTAATCGTCTTCGGCGCGGTGCCCTCGCGCACCTGGACGACGTTGCTGAGGGGCATCATCTGTCCCGCGCTCGTGCGCACGGAGTAGCGCTTGATGTCGTCGGGCACCGAACGGAATTGCTTGTCCGCCTGCACGTAGACGCGATACGAGCGGCTGTTGAAGTCGAAATCGTTGACATACGACGATCCGAGCAGCACCTGCATGGTGTTGGTGATGTCGCTCATCGACATCCCGAGGCTCTTGGTCTGCTCGCGATCGATCGTGACAATGAGCTGCGGGTCGTTGGCCGTGAACTGCGTGAACAGACCGGTGAGCCCGGGCGTGGCGTACCCCTGGCCAATCAGCTGCTGCGCGGCCGCGGCCAGTCCTTCGATCGGCCCTCCGGTCTGGTCCTGGAGCTCGTACGCGAAGCCGCCGAACGTGCCGAGGCCGTTGATCGAGGGCGGCAGAAACGGAATGACCATCGCGCCGGTAATCTGGCTCAGCCCGCCGAACAGTCTGCGAACGACCGCTTTCGCCGAGTGCTCCTCGCCCGGCCGATCGGCGAAGTCCTTCAACGTGACGAACATGATGCCCGAGTTCGGGCTCGAGCCGCCAAAGCTGAAGCCTCCGACGTCAAACACGTCCTTGACTTCCGGCACCTTCGACAGGATCTGCTCCGCCTGCTTCCCGACGCCCATCGTGTAGGCGAGCGACGCCCCTTGCGGT
>QHWL01000058.1:0-2596 GCA_003222555.1 Acidobacteriota bacterium
GATGTTGATGACCGCGAATATCTTGCCCGCGACAGAGAAGCACAAGTCGTTGCCCCACTTGATGTCTTCGGTTACCGCGGGGAGCGCGCGGCAGATCGATCGGATGGTTTCGAGCGTCATCGGAAGATGTCGCGGACGAGGGTGCGAGGCACGCGGGAGGGTATCACGTTAGCCACGCAACCATCGTGCCTTCGCGCTTTCGTGGCTGCCCCGAGTCACAAAGCTGTCCAACCAACTCCCGTCCCACGTTCCCCGTCGCCCCAACGACCAAAATCATGGCCGAGTCCTCCTTGAGTGAATGTACACTCTCGGCTCGCTCACGTATTGGAAGAACCGGTCAGCCTTGTGGTCAATACATATGACGACAACCCTTTCTGTTCGCATCAACACCGATACGAAGAAACGGCTCGAGGCGCTCGCCAAGCGCGCACGTCGCTCGAAATCGTTTCTCGCCGGTGAAGCCATCGCGGCGTTTGTCGAGGCGGAAAGCTGGCAGCTGGATGAGATTCAGGCTGGCCTTCAAGAACTCGATGAGGGCCGCGGTTTGTCTCACAAGGCGGTGTCGAGTTGGCTTCGTTCTTGGGGCCGGAAGCGTGAACGAAAGGCGCCTCGCGCGTGACCGTCGCCTGGTCGCCGCGCGCGATCAGCCACCTTGCTGACCTTCGTGCTTACATCGCGCGCGATAGGCCCACCGCAGCTGGCCGTGTCGCTAATGGGCTCTTGTCCGCCGTAGAAGCCTTAGCCGAGTTGCCGAATCTCGGCCGTCCCGGCCGAGTGTCTGGCACACGTGAACTTGTGGTTCCCGGCACACCCTACGTGATTCCGTACCGGCCACGAGGCGACCACCTTGAGATCATTGCGGTCTTTCATGGACGCTAGCGATGGCCAAAGCGCTTCTAGGTCCGCCCTACGTCACTCCTTCGTACCTGCCAACGGAGGACTGGGCGGCTCTGGAGGCATGGGATTGATGCTCCACTGTTTCAGGATCGTCATCTGGTTGTCGCAAAATGCTTCCAGCAACTCGGTGTCCGGCCGGAGGACCAACGGGATTTTGTTCGTCCACGGTTTTACGTATGCCTTCGGATCGTCGATCGTGACCGTCAGTTCCATGTGGCCGAAGTCGGTGCGCCTGAACCGTTCGGTGACGTGCAAGGCGTCGCTGTTCGGGTAGGCCTGTTCGGCGCTGAGCCAACCGCGATCGTGGAATCCGGTGCTGTCCACGACAAACGTGTCGCCGTCCCACTTGCCAACCGAGTACCCCAACCACGTCGGTTCGCTGTCGCTCGCCTTTGGGAGGAGCCGCCCGTCCGTGAACACCTGGCGAAACATCATGCCGACGTAGGTTTCGTGCAGGAACGCCGTCAGCTGAGGCGTTTGCAGAATCTTGAACGGGCTGCGGACGTTGATCCGCGGCACGCCCAGCGGCAGGCAGTAGCCGTAGGGATCATCGACGTGATTGCGATCCCTCCGTTGCTTCCGAACGGCGGCCGCCCAGGGCGTCATTTCGACGTCCCCAGGCTTGAGGCCCCTTGCCAGATCGTGGAAATACAGCATATTTCCCACATCCCAGATGCCTGACAAATCCGGGTGGCTATCCGCCAGCCGCGGCGCCGGCGCTGAGAGATTCGGCTTCCCGTCGGGCAGGCGCGGAATCCCCGGCGTCGGGCGGTCCAGCCATTGCGCGCCGGTTGCTGCGGAAAGCAGCACAACAGCCGTGATAGTCGCGAATACCGTCGGTCGTGGAAGTGCCTTCATGTCAGCCCTCGCAGGTTGTGTCAGGCATTGTAACGCTGTGCCCGGGCGAAAGTAAGCCCAGCAAACGATTTCGGGCGCCTTCTTGGAACGAGTTCCGGAACGAGTTCCGGTTGACATGGGAAAGCCCAATGATCAGAATGAGGACCGAGGAAAGTCGAGGAGTTCTTGCCAGGCACGGGTCGTGCGCCGGCTGGCACATTGAACGTGGAGGGTTTCGATGAGAGCCCATGTCGCTGTTTTTGTTGGTGGCCTCGGTTTGCTCCTGGCGTCGGTGCCAGCGCTGGCACACCACTCGTTTGCGGTTGAGTTCGACGCGAAAAAGCCGCTCAAACTGACCGGGGTGGTGACGAGGGTCGAGTGGAAGAATCCCCACGCATATTTTTACATCGACGTCACTGACAAAACCGGGACGGTGACGAATTGGGGTTTCGAATTGACGAGTCCGAACGTCCTCATGAGGCAAGGGTGGACGCGAAATTCGTTGAAGCTTGGCGACACCGTCTCCGTCGAAGGAAGCGGCGCCAAGGACGGAAGCCACGCCGGGAACACGACGCTGGTGGTATTGAGCACGGGCCAGCGACTGTTCGGAGGAACGAGTCAACAATCGACTCCCTAGCCTGCGAGAAACGAACGGCCTATCACGACGTCACGAAGCACACGAAGATTCACGAAATGTTTTGAAGCACGGATCTTCGTGCGCCTTCGTCAGAGCACGAAACGAGTGGCTGATGAACAACAGGGGCGCGCGGGGCCGTCCTTCTTCATCCTCAAGGCTTCATATACGTAAAGCCACGCTCCTGCGCGAGGGCGAGCGCCATCACGTGCGACGGCATCAGACGCA
>QHWL01000058.1:2614-11926 GCA_003222555.1 Acidobacteriota bacterium
AGTCCCGCGATCAGATCCGCCCGAACCTCCGCAAGCGGCATCTGAAACGCCGCCGCCAGCTGCTGGGCGACCTGGCCGAGCGCAACGTTGCACTGCCAGAACACGGCGCCGCGCGCCTGGATTGCCTTCACACTGATGTCGCTGCCGTCGTCGTAAAAGATGTTCCGCACGGCCGGCTGCTTCGTCATCGGGTCGACGATCTTCGAGCGCTCGCCGAGCTTGTACTTCGCCCAGAGCCGGTCGGAGGCGTTCATCGGAAATGCGGGCCCCGAGATCCCGACCGCCGTGTTGATGTCGGGAAATTCGAGGTGATACTCGTCGCGAAACGTGTCGAGAAAGTTGCGCGTGAACCGGAGCGCACGCGGATCGTCGGCCAGCGCCAGCCCGCCGAGATCGTAGAGCTGTTTGTGCTTTCCCTTCATCTGGCTGCTGGTCCCCGGACACACGCACCGCGGCCAGCCCGGCGAGCGATGCGACGGCGGAGATGAACGATCGACGGCCGTGTGGTAGAGACATCAGATCCTCCTCGTCAATGGCACATTATCGCTGCGCGTAGTACACAGCGTCGGGCGGCAGTTTCTCGGTACGATAATCCCCTTCCTTGAATGGGAATACGGGTCGCGGCTTCGAGTCGATGAACGCGGCGAGCTGCTGCGCGTCCTCGTCGGTCATGTTGCCAGGGTCGAGGTACGGCATGGAATAGCGGATCATGCCGGCGAGCGTGTAGACGCGCGCCGCGCCCGCACCGTCGTTCCACGACCCAGGTCCCCAGAGCGGTCCGGCCGTCTTGTCACCGATCGCGACGCCCTGCCCGTCGGGCCCATGACAGGTCACACAGCGATCGAGGTAGATCGCTTCACCCTTGCGCGGATCCAGCTTGTCGATGGGGACGAGCATCGCCGCGGCGATCGCATTCTGGCCGCGCCACCACGGGTTCTTGCCGACCTCGCTGCCGCGCGATAGCCACGCCAGGTAAGCGGAGACGGCCAGCACTTCACTCGACGTCGGCGTCGGCAGCTCTGCAGGGCTCAACGTTCCCCCGGTGGTGTTCTCGCTGCGAAGGAAGCAATCGGTGATGCGATCGCCGAGGCTGAAGAGGCGACCGGAGCGCCTGTTGTACTCGGGGAACAGCCCCGCCACGCCGACGAGTGGAAGAGACTTCTCGCGCTGGCCGGCGTTCATGTGGCAGTTGCTGCACGACATCCCGCCGGGCGCGAGCCGAGGCGCCTCATGCGGCGTGTTCGTGAAGATCCTGAAGCCTCGCCTGACTTCCTCCGACAACCGCGACGTGTCGAGCGAGGTGTCGGCGAGGGGTGTTTTCGGCACCTCCCACGCGGCTACCATCGTGGCGCTCGCGGCAATGAGCGGGCCGTTCATCTTCGCGCCGTTTGTCGTGCGCCGTCCAGGCATGCGCGAACACGCGACGACAGCAAGGTGCGCGACCACGACTAGGCAAGCGCCTGCTCTGACCGTCAGGGGGACTGGGCGGCTCAGCATTGAATTGACATGATGATACTGCGAGCCTAACATTGCAGACAGCCTTTTCAACCGCTGTCAACAGGCCCTTTTCATCAGCTGGAGTTCACTCATGCAGCAGCGATTGCCTCTGTTCGTCACCTGCGCTCTCGCGGCGCTGGTCGCCACGCTGAACGCCCAGGGCATCACCAAAGAGACGGTGCCCGGCGGACGATCGCGTGCGCGGGCGCGACGACGCCGGCCGCCGTGGCGGGATTGAAGAAGATGGGGTACGCGTCGATCATCAACCTGCGGCAGGCGAGCGAGCCGGGCGCTGATATCGAACAGGAGGCCGCGGAGGCCAAGGCGGCCGGCATCAACTTCATTCACCTTCCGTTCAATGCCGCGTCACCGGACCCGACCGTGGTCGACAACTTTCTGAAAACGGTCACCGCTCCAGCCAACCAGCCGGCATTCGTGCACTGCGCCAGCGCTAATCGCGCAGCCGCGATGTGGATGATCAAACGGATGCAGGTGGACAAATGGGACGCGGATCGGACAAATGGGACGCGGATCGCGCCGGCGCGGAAGCTGCCGCGCTGGGCCTGACCAACTCGGGGCTCAAGACGTTCGCGCTCGATTACATCCAGGCGCACAAGCAGTAGCGGCCCGTGCGGTGCCCTCGTCATCGCGTGGGAGGGGCCGATCGCAGATTGTTCGAGCGGCGTCACTTCTGATCGACTGGCCTGATCCTCTCGAGAGCTTCCAGTGATGCCCGTTCCCTGCCCTCGGCCATTCCACGCATGATCCCATTGGCCCTGTGCTGCGTCTCGGCTCGAAGGCGCGATCGGGTGCCTGATTCCCAATCCGTTCTCCCGGCCTCGTGAGGCGTGGGCATGTTCGTCTTGCGCAGCACTTCGGCTCGAAGACGCCAACTCTCGGAGCGCAACCGCAGGTACTCCTCGGCACTCGCGACGAGCGGCTGATGTTCGAGCGGCACCTTCTCGAGCGCCTTTACACGCGCATCGGCCGCCTGCAGCTCGGGCATGATCGTTCGATCGATGAGAAGGGCCAGCGCCTCGGCGGTGATCCGGCCCTTTCTGAAGCCCTCGGCCGCCGTTTGGTAAGCGCGAACGGTGCGATCTTCCAGCGCGACAACCCGCTCCATCTCCGGCTTGACGTCGGCAATTCCTCGCAGAGAGAATGCCGACGCCACGGCAATCACGACCGTGGCCGCCATCGCGGCGGCGGCCCAACGTGGCTCCGGCTTGCGGTGGCTGACACCCCTCGCGAGGACGAGCCCCCATACGAAGCCCGCGACAAGCCCGGTGAGCTCGGCCAAGAACTGGAGGTGGTCGCTCGCCATGCTGTAGAGGACGAACACCGCGGCAGCAGGACCGAGCCTCTTCAAGGTGTGCAGCGGAATCGTCACAGACGAACGGGGGAACAGGCCCCAAATCGACGAAGCGAGCAGCAGGCCGTAGAGTCCAAAGATGGCGCCCGACGCTCCAACGGTCACGGCCACCGTATGCGCGGAGAGGCTCACCAGACTGGCGAGTGTCCCCGCCGTGATGTACACGGTGGCGACGACCCAAGGTCCGACGAGACGCTCCAGAATCAGACCGATCTGGATGAGCGCGGCGATGTTCACGAGGAGGTGAAGCATTCCCGAGTGAACGAACATCGACGCCACGAGACGCCACCACCCGCCGTTCGTCGTAAGCGGCCCGAAGTTGCCGCCCCATGCGGCGAGCGTTTGGGGGGCGCTGAGCGCGCCGCCGCCTCGGAGCATGACGACAAAGACCGTCACGTTCAGGGCGATGAGAGCCGGCGTCACGAGTACCCAGGGAGTACGCACGCGGAGGGCCTCGCTGAACGCGTCGCACTCCGGACGCCGATGGGTTGCTGAGGCCTTCAATTCCCGGATCGCAGGCATCACGGCTCGAACGAGTCGCGTCCGTTCCTCGGGGCTCAGGACGTACAGGGCGTAGCCGCCGAGGACGATGAGAACCACAAGAGTCATGGCCATTTCCAGATGGTGGTCAAGACGTGTGCCAGGAGGCAGGCCGTCATTAAAGGGCAGATTCTGGGATAGAGACAGCGTCAGCGGCGCCGAACGATTTCAGGACTCGGACGGAAGCGACTAGGCTTGTAAGTGTTCCAATTGACCGGTACTTACGAGAAGCGGTCCCCTGGCATGACTGAGGCAGCCTGGCAAGCGTCGATCCCGTGCCGAGGCGAACACCTGCTTCTCTACGATGGAGTGTGCGGACTGTGCAATCGTCTGAATAACTTCGTGCTGCCGCGCGACGCCCGAGGTCTCTTCGACTTCGCATCGCTCCAGAGTGCGGCGGGCCGATCGGCTTTGGAGCGGTTCGGCCGGAACCCGGAGGATCTGGACACCTTTTATGTCGTGACGAACTACCGCACCCAATCGGCGGCACTCCTGTCCAAGGCAGGCGCCGCCTTGTTCGTGATGACGAGGCTTGGCGCCCCATGGCGCTGGCTTGGGCTCTTCGGAATGTTGCCGACTGCGCTTCTGGATTGGGTCTACGACCTGATTGCCCGGTACCGCTACCGGCTGTTCGGGCGAACCGAGACCTGCATGATGCCGAGCGCCGAATACAAACAGCGCTTCATCGACGTATGAAGCTCACCCTGTTCGGCAGAATGAGTTTGATCGAAACTTGGTGTGGACTTCCGCTTGGCGCGGAGATCTCCGATCGTGCGCCTCAGACTACAATCGCACCCCGTGGGTGTCCGCCACGGAAGACCTCGCCCTGGCCGCGATTTCAAGAGCCCCGCTCGCCGTCATCTCTCACAGACGCGAGCGCTTCGAGTCCTGAAAGAAGTCGCTGAAGCTCTCAATAGCGCGACGACCGAGCAGCGGGCGGCGGGGGAGGCGCTCAGGCGCATGGCCGATCTGCTTGGCGTCGAGACCGGATGGGTCTGGCTGCGCGATCCGGCCTCCGGCCGCTTCTATAGCGCTGCGGTGCAGAGTTTGCCCCCGTACTTGCAGGAACCGGTGCGCATGACCGGCCGGTCGTGTTGGTGTCTCGAGCTCTTTCGGAGCGGACAGTTGACGGCGCGTAACATCGATGTGGTCGAGTGCAGCCGGCTCGCCCCGGCTGTGGAATCCCGACAGGCCGCGCTCACGCAGGGCCTGCGTTGCCACGCGAGCGTGCCCTTGTATGCGGGAGATCGCCCGCTTGGCGTCATGAACCTCGCGATGCGCGGGTGGCGGCGGCTGACACGACAGGAACTGGATCTACTGACGACGATCGCGGATCAAGTCGGCGTGGCGATCGAACGGGCGCGGCTCGGCGAACAATCCATCGAACGTGCGCGCGCCGATGAGCGCTCGCGCCTCGCCCGTGACGTCCACGACACGCTCGCGCAGGGATTCACGGCCGTCGCGCTGCACATCGAAGCCGGGTTGTCGCACCTCGAGCCGCGCGATCGGGCACAGGGCCCGCTGAGAAAGGCGCTCGACGCCGCGCGTCAAAGCCTCGACGAGGCGCGACGATCCATTAGAAGCCTGCGGGCGTCGACGCTCGAGAACCGGCCGCTTGCCGAAGCGCTGGGAGCGCTGTCACGCCAGTTCACGGCCGACACGGGTGTGCGCGTCCGCATGGACATTTCAGACGTCTCAAGCGTCGGGCCACTGCCTCCGGACGTGGAGTCTGAGTTGTACCGGATCGCCAGTGAGGCGCTCACCAACGTCCAAAAACACGCGGGCGCGCGCGAGGCGTCACTCCGCCTCGATACCGTGCGCGGCCTCCTGCGGTTGATCGTGTCGGACGCCGGCGTCGGGTTTCGCGTGCGCGGCGCGCGCCGGCGCGGGTTTGGTCTGGTAGGCATCGAGGATCGCGCCCAGCTGGTGGGCGGCCGTGCCACGATCGGAAGCGCACCGGGTCGCGGGACGACGGTCACCGTGACGGTTCCTCTTGCTCGTGCGAAGGCGGAGGCCGAAAGGAAAGGCGCCCGGGTCAGGAAATGATTCGCGTTCTCATCGTTGACGATCATCCCATCGTGCGCGAAGGCGTCACGGCGGTGCTCGACCGCGAGCGCGACATCGACGTCGTGGGAGCGGCCGACACGGTCGGCGAAGGTCTTCGATTGGCCGCGAAGTTCCACCCGGATGTCATCCTCCTGGATCTCAAGCTGCCCGACGCCGATGCCGTCGATGGGGTCACGAGCTTCGCCGGCAAGGGCCGCGGTGTCGTGGTGTTCACGGCGCACGATACAGACGACGACGTCTTTCGTGCGATTCGGGGCGGCGCGCGAGGGTACTTGCTCAAGGGCTCGGCGGCGGCAGAGATTGCACGAGCGATTCGACAGGTCCACGCCGGAGAGTCGTACCTCAGCCCGCGCATTGCGGCGAAGCTCGTGAAGGAAGTGACCGAGCCACGACGCCGCACGGGTCTGCTCAGTGCCCGAGAGCGCGGGGTGTTGCGCCTGGTCGCCGCGGGTCTCTCCAATCGCCAGATAGCGGAAGCGCTTTCTATTTCGGAACGGACCGTGAAGTTCCACGTCACCGCCATCTTCAACAAGCTCGGCGCCGAGAACCGAGCCCAGGCGGTTGCCCTGGCGGCCGAGCGCGGCCTCCTCTCCACTCCGTAGCGGACGCGCGCCTCACCTGTCCGATCGGACAGGTTCTCCTCCTGTCCTGACGCCCGAAGCGACGCGCACGCCGGTGCGCGTACCATCGTGAGGTGTTCGCCTTGAGAACGCGTGAAAAAATGCTTCGTCTTACCGCCGGGCGCGCCGAGCACGCCGAGAATTCTTATCGGTCTTCTTTCTCCGCGGTCTCTGCGGTCTCGGCGGTTGACAGTTTTCAGAGGCTCTTGCGAGCTGGTGCGTAGAACACAAGGAGAGATTCCATGACACGTCACAGAGACATCGATTCGCCGCAACACCTCGACGGCGTCCGGGCCGCCGTTACCGGCGGCACGTCGGGTCTGGGGCTCGCGCTCGTCGGCGAGCTCCAACGCCGTGGCGCCAGAGTGGCGTTCGTCGCGCGGACATCCGGGCGCGTCGAAGCCGTCGCGCGTGCGCATCCCGGCACGTACGGCATCGTCGGCGACCTGGCGCGCAAGGAAGACATCCATCGGATCGCTCTCCAGATCGTAGGCAATCTGGGCGGTCTCGAGGTGCTCGTCAACGGCGCTTCCAGTCTTGGGCCGACGCCGCTTGCGCTTCTTGGCGACACCGAGTGTGAAGACTTCGAGTTGGCGCTGGCCACCAACGTGCTCGGCCCGTTCCGTCTGACGAAAGCGCTGTTAGGCTCTCTCACGGCGTCTGCTCGCGAAGGAGGAGGAAGCGTCGTGCTCAACATCTCGAGCGACGCGGCGGTCAACGCCTACCCGCAGTGGGGAGCGTACGGCGCGAGCAAGGCCGCGCTGCACCACATGAGCCGCATCTGGAACGAGGAGCTTGCAGCCGAAGGGGTTCGGTTTCTGTCGCTCGATCCGGGCGACATGGATACGCCGATGCACGCGCTCGCGGTGCCGGATGCCGACCGGGCGACGCTCAAGCGGCCGGAAATCGCCGCGCGCGAGCTCGGTGACGCCATTGCAGCGGCTCTGCTTGGCAGTCTTCGTACGCCAAGCATGCGTCGCGCAGCCTCGCCCAACCCTTCGGCGGAGGCGGCACGACTCGCGATCGGTTCCCAAGCGTCGCCGGTCTCCACAGCGGTTGGCGAGACACGCCGATGATTGCTGCCGATCGACCCGTCCAACGCCCGCGCGACGCCAGGCTGCTCGTCGTCAACGCGGCGGGGCAGATCACGCACGCGCCGCGATCGCGGTTCGTCGATTTTCTGCAGCCAGGGGATCTTCTGGTGGCAAACGACGCGGCGACGCTGCCCGCGAGCCTGCACGGCGTGCACCTGCCGAGCGGCGCCGATCTGGAAGTCCGGCTCGCCGGCCGTTCGTCGCTGGCGGCAGAGGACGTCCATACGTTCTCGGCTGTCGTCTTTGGCGTCGGCGACTTCCGCGCGCGGACCGAGGACCGGCCGATGCCGCCACCATTGATGCCCGGCGATCGTCTGGCGCTCGGGCCTGCACGCGAGCAGCCGCTCTTGGCGACCGTCGAGGATCTTCTCGATCATCCGCGTGTCGTGGTGTTGTGTTTCGACGGTTCACCCCACGCGGTGTGGGCGGGTCTCGCGCGCCATGGCCGGCCGATCCAGTACGCGCATATGCCCACTCCGCTCGCGATGTGGGACGTGTGGACGCCAATTGCGGGATTGCCGGTCGCATTCGAGCCGCCTTCTGCGAGCTTTGCGCTGGACTGGAGATCGATCGGCGCGATGCGCGAGCGCGGCACCCGGTTCGCGACCATCACGCTGGCGGCGGGCATCTCGTCGACCGGCGACCCCGAGCTCGACCGGCGCCTCCCATTCGACGAGCCCTATCGCATCCCCAAAACAACCGCGTCCGCCATTCGCCAGGTGGGCGCGGAAGGCGGACGGATCGTTGCTGTCGGCACCACGGTCGTGCGTGCGCTCGAGCACGCCGCCGCGCGCAGCGGCGTCGTGCGCGCGGGTGAAGGGGTGGCGAACCAGCGCATAGGCCAGGCCAGCAGGCTGCGAATCGTCGATGTGATTTTGTCGGGCACACATGAAGCAGACAGCAGCCATTACCAGATGCTGCGCGCATTCCTTGATGACGCCATACTCGCTGATGCGAATGTGCAGCTCGAGGCGCTTGGCTATCGGACACACGAGTTTGGCGACTCGGTGCTCATCGAGAGAAAGGACCGCGCCGTCGTGGATGCCGCGCGTGTCTGTGAGGGGCGCGAAGAAAGTGTCGCGACAGCAGCTTAAAATGCTTCGTTTTACCGCCGAGCGCGCCGAGCACGCCGAGAATTGTTGTCGTTTTTCTTTCTCCGCGGTCTCTGCGGCCTCGGCGTTGAACGTGAACGTTCAGAAGACGATGATCGATTTACGACTGTTGCCTTCTCAAGATCGTAGATGATCAAATCGTAGACTGTAGATCTCCGGGAGAACCCATGGCCGAGAGCATCCAGCAGGAAATAGTGCGCGAGGTGTCGGCGTGGCCGGACGTGACAGTCGGACCGCACCGATTTGGCGGGATCGAGTTTCGGCTCGGCCGGCGCGAGCTGGGACATCTGCATGGCAGCCGGTTAGCCGATCTGCCGTTTCCAGTACGTGTGCGCGAGCGGCTCGTCGCCGCAGGCGAAGCCGAGCCGCATCACATTTATCCTGAGTCCGGCTGGGTCAGCTTTTACATCCACGATGCCAGCGACGTCGCCCGAGTGGTCGGATTGTTCCGCCTGAATTACGACCGACCGTGGCAAGGGACTAAAGGCTCTACCACTGAGGTCACGGAGGCAAACGGAGGGCACGGAAGAATCTAGAATCGACCCCGTGCCCTCCGTTACGTAATGTTCGAGATTCCGTGAACTCCGTGGTAGAGCATTTAGTCCCACGTGCCAGGTTTAATCCCACCGGCTTTTAGCCGGTCAGCTTTCAGCTGGTCCGATCGTTCGGCTGCTTCTGACCAACGCGCACGTGGGACTAGGAAGGCGCATCAAGGGATGCGCCTCTAGAACGACTATCGCAAGAGAGGCGGCTGCGACTTTCAGTCGCGCCAGGAGTCTATCGCCTTTAGGCGATAGTCGTTCAACGGACCCTAATATCGGCCGAGGAAGAGCCGCTTCGCGGCGGCCGACATGATGGGCTTCACCCACTGATAGCCGCGGAACTGGCCGATGTAGGCGAGCATCTCCTTGACCATGTAGACCCGGTCCGACAACGGGACCTTCATGATCGCCGCCTTCAAGTCAGCCTCGTGCGGGTTATCGAAGAGGATCTTGACCGGATTCCACTGA
>QHWL01000059.1:0-200 GCA_003222555.1 Acidobacteriota bacterium
TGGAGCTCGCGGTCGCGATTGCGCTGATGACGGCGCTGGGCCGTGCGTTCAGGCTGTCACCGAAGCTCGTCAGCCTGCTGTCGATCGGATCGTCGATCTGCGGCGTGTCCGCCATCATCGCCGCAAAGGGCGCCATCGATGCCGACGATGAGGACGCGTCGTACGCGATGGCGGCGATCCTCGCCTTGGGCGCCGTGAGC
>QHWL01000059.1:234-9936 GCA_003222555.1 Acidobacteriota bacterium
TCGGCTTGGCGGTGGACAACACTGCTGAGGCAACCGCCGCTGGCGCGCTGTATTCTGACGCCGCTGGCAAATTCGCCGTGCTCGCGAAGACGGCTCGAAATGCCACGATCGGGTTCGTCGTGCTCGGGTACGCGCTCTATTGGGTCCGGCAGCATCAGGGCAAAGAGATCGACAACAAGGCCGCTTTTCTGTGGCAGAAGTTCCCGAAGTTCGTGCTGGGCTTCATCGTCATTTCGGCGCTGGTGACGGCGGGCGGATTCACCCAATCGCAGGTCACCGACCTGGCGAACCTGTCGCGCTGGGCCTTTCTGCTGACGTTTGCGGGCGTTGGATTGCGGACGAATGTTCGCGATCTCACGAAACAGGGCTGGCGCCCGCTGGTGGTCGGCGTGGTGGGCGAATGCGCCATCGCGGGGCTGACGCTCGCGATGGTTCTGGTGGCCGAGCGACGGCTGTCGCTGTAAGATGCGGCATGACCAGCCCAACACGTACGACCTTACTTGCATGTCTCCTCGGCGCCGCCTTCCTCGGCCCCGTCGCCAACGTGAGCCTGGCGCAGAATCCTCCGGCCGACCATCCGGCGGTCACTGTAAAGGGTCAGACGTATACGCCGCGGTCGATACTGGCCCGCAACATGGGCACCCCGGAAGACCAGACGACGCAGTTCCCACCCCACAAGATCGTGGGCAACATCTACTATGTGGGGACAAAGACGCTCAGCTCCTTCCTCATCGTGACGCCCCAGGGAAACATCCTCATCGACAGCACGTATGAGCGGAACGTGAAAACGATTGAGAAGTCGATCACGGATCTCGGCTTCAAGTTCTCCGACGTCAAGGTTCTGCTCGGGAACCACGCGCACGGCGATCATCAGGAGGGCGACGCCTTGGTCAAGCAGCTGACCGGCGCCCAGGTGATGGCGATGGCCGAGGACGTGCCGGCGCTCAAGGCGATGAAGCCCGGCGGCAAGGAGCACCCGATCGACCGGATTTTGCACGACGGAGAGGCGGTGACGCTCGGCGGCGCCACGCTCATCGCACATTTGACGCCAGGTCACACGCCGGGCTGCACGACCTGGACGACGACGGTGCAGGAGGGCGGAAGAAACTACAACGTGGTCTTCAGCTGCAGCTTGCGCGCCCCCGCCTCGCTCACGTCTGCGACGGTCGACGAGATGACCCGCTCGTTCAAACTCGTGCGCACGCTGCCGTGCGACGTGCAGGTGGGAGACCACCCCGCCCAGTACAACATGCACGAGAAATACGCGAAGCTTCAGAGCGGCGGTCCAAACCCATTTATCGATCCCGCCAGCTGCACTCTCGAAGCGGACATCCAGGAGGCGATGTTCAAGGCGGTCCTCGCCGAGCAGCCGCCAGCCGCTCGTCCTTAGCGGTTCTCGTCTTCGGCCCGGGCGGCAGCGTCCACGCACGCCGTACGTAGTGTCCGCCTTCAGGCGGACCGTTCAGCGACCGAAGCGGGGGCCACGGTCCGCCGAAGCTTCAGCGACGGCGGAAGCTTTACGCGGAGGCGGAAGCCGGACACTACGACCGTGGGTCCCTCCTTCAAGGCTTGCCGAACGCCATCCGCGTCCGCTCGACCTGGAGCTCGTGCAGCAGCCGCATCACGCTGTATGCGGTCATCTCGATCAGCACCGTCGTGACGTTCGAGTGCAGGTCGTCGCTCAGCTCGCCTTCGACCTTCTTCATCGCCGCCATCAGGCGCCGCTCCTGGCCGTCCAGCTCCTGCTTCGAAACGACGCCGTCCTCGAGCGCGCTCGTAAAAGAGGCCAGCTTCAGGAGCCGCTCCTGAATCGCCGGATGTTCCGCTTTGTCGTCGAACCAGCTCGCGCGCGCCATAGGGCCTCCTTTTCAGAGTTCTTTTACTATCTGCTTGATGGCCGTCAGCCGCTCTTGCAGCTTTCCGCGCCCGCCCTCCGCGGCCATCTTCTCCAGAATCGCCGGCGGCAGAAATTGACGGTCCGTGCACTCGAGCATCGCGGCGATTTCCTGCAGCTCGCGCTCGAGACCTTGAGTGGACGGCATGAACTGCGAAACGACTTCAGCCAGCGATTCGCGCGTCACATGGTCGGCGCCGGCCAGGAGCGACGCCCGCCACGCGCGGCCGACCATCCCCTCGATGTCGGCGCCCGACAACTGCCCGCGCTGGGGAATCGGCGGAACGTCCTCGGGCGCGATGCGCGACCCGAGCTTCTTCGCCAGGATGACGAACATCTGCCGGATTTCGTTCTCGTCGGTCGGATAGAACAGCGGGATATGGACCTCGGCCCGCCCCTGACGTTTGAGGTCAATCGGCAGCAAGTCGGGACGGGCGGTGAGCAGCATCCAGATGATTCGGCCGCGATACTGCGTGTCGCCCATCTGCGCGGCAATCATCCCGAACACCCGGCTCGATGTGCCGGAATCGCCTTCCGCCTCGCGGCTTCCGAGCGCGGCGTCCGCCTCGTCGACGACGACGACCACGGGTCCCATCGCCCGCAGCACCGACAGTACATGTTGGAGATTGCCTTCTGTCTCCCCGACGTACTTCGATCGGAAGTTCTTCAGGATCACGCACGGGATGCCGATCTCGCCGCTCAGGCATTGCGCCATGAACGATTTGCCCGTGCCGACTGGCCCGCAGAGCAGATATCCCATCGGCAGGCTGTCGAGCGCGCCTCGTTTCAAGAGCTTCGCGTCCTCCCGCAGCCGCGCCTTCGCCGCCTCGTGTCCGACGACCGTGTCCAGCGTCCACTTCGGCTCGATGAATTCGAGCAGCCCGCGGCACTGCCGCTCGAGCAGACGTTTCTTCAGCGAGCGGAACACCGCCTGGTCGAGCCGCCGCCCGCTTTCCCGCGCCGATTCGACCAGCACGTTGAGATCGGCCAGCGAGATGCCGGCGGTCAGCTTCGCCAGCTCCTTGGCGTCGAAGTCGGAAAAGTCCCTGAAGTCGATGCGCGGGGCGGCGCCGGCCGACGCCTCGATGAACCTCGCGCGGTCGTCCTCGCTCGGAAGGGGCACCTCGAGCGTCGCCACGTGCGGGCTGCCCGCAAGGCGGTCGCTCACGTCGGCAAGCTTTTCGTCCACGAGCACGAACGCCATGTTGAGCCGCTTGACGTGCGGGCTCATCGCCCAATTGAGCATCGTCACGAGCTCGGAAGACGCCTGGAGGTTGAGACGGCCCGGCTCGCTGGACGGGAAGATATAGGAGGCCTGGTCCATGATGACCGCGACGCTCAGGCGATCGGCTTCGGCGGCCATGATGTTGTTGCGCACGAACCGATCGAGCACGGCGAAGGCGGCCGCGGGATCTTTTGTCAGCGTGCTCAAATCGCCGACCTTCTTGTTGGCGAGCGTCACCATCTCCTTGAGCCGCTTCTCGTCGCGCCCGGCAAACGCCCGGAGGCCGGTGCCCAGATCGTAGTGCAGCACGAGCGACCACCGGCCGAAGAGCTGCTCGGCTAGAAATTCCGCGAGCACGCCGTAGCGCGGGGGATCGTCCGCGCTGGCTCGAAAGAGGTCGACCGTATTGCCGTACAGGACGAACGCGGCGGTGGTCCCTGAAAAATAGAGATCGGCCAGCTGCGCCGCCCAGGCGGGAAACCACTCGGGAAGCTCGGTCCGCCGGCGCGCTAGGTCAGGCGTCACGGCGCAGCACCTGGCGCAGATCGGTTTCGAGAATGGCCGGGGCATCCTGGAGCTGGTCGGCGAGTCCCGTCAGGTGCTGCAGCTCGCTGACCGCTTTTTCGGTCTGCCGCATACTGTCGGCCGCCGAATCCACCTGGCTGCTGAGGAAATCCGGGTCCTGCCGGTTGACCGCCATTTCGGCAAGCGCCTGAATTTTTCCTTCAATCCGATCGAGCTCGACGGACACGAACTCGGCGTTTTTCTTCGCGCGTCCGTAGTTGTCGAGCCGCAGCTCGCCGCTGGCAATGCTGTCCTGCAGCGACCGCACGATGCGGTCGTCGCCGCCGCTCTGAGCCGTCGCGAGGTTCTTTCGCAGGTCGGCGAGGCGCGAGATGATTTCCGGCTCGTTCATCGACTGCAGGAAGCGATCGAGCGCGGCCTTCGAGAGCAGGAGCCGCAGAAACAGCCAGAGCAGCCGGTCCAGTGCCGGTGTCCGGATGTCCTCGACGCTGCCGCCTTGATCGCCCGCGGCCCCGCGCACGCCGGCCGCAATCGTCCGCAGCTCGAGGCACCGCGCGTGCAGGCGCTGAAAGCGCGCGCGCGCGTCCGACGGAAGACCCGTGAGCATGGTGACCAGAGAGGCCGGCGGCTGCACAGGCAGCGGCGGCTCGCCCGCCGCCTTGGCTGCGGCGTGGACCTTCGCGTCGATGGCCGCGCGAAATCTGGGAATCGACACGAGACCGGTGAGGTAGGTCAGCTCGCCCGCCGCCACCAGCGGCAGCAGGACTCCGGCCACCGGTGTCAACGCCGCGGCTGCCGCGCCCCCGAGAAAAAACAGCAGGTTCCATCTGAACAGAAACGCTTCCTTCAGGTAGTCGGGCATGCCGGCTTCCCGCGGGCGATTCCCTTTCCACAGCGGCTCGGTCGGTGCGGCCACGGTCAGTCGCCGGCCCGGGTGGAGGCGGCCAGGTTGTCCATGATGTCGCGAATCTCGCACACGCGCTCGACGAAGCCCGGCTCGCGCAGCATCTCCTTCGGCGGGCGATCCGGCGGCGGCACTTTCATCTCGCGGATGATCGTGCCCGGCGCCGACGAAAAGACGTATACGCGATCGCCGAGATAAATCGCCTCGTCGATCGAATGCGTGACGAAGAACACCGTCGCCTGCGCTTCCTTCCAGAGATCGACCAGCAGCGCCTGCATGTGAAGCCGCGTCGTCGGATCGAGGGCGCCGAACGGCTCGTCCATGAGAATGATGCGCGGCGATAAAATCAAGGTCCGGGCGATGGCCACCCGCTGCCGCATGCCGCCCGAGAGCTCGCTGGGGTACTTGACGGCGTCGCGCTTGACATCGAGCCCGACCTTCGCAATCCACTCGCGCGCGCGCTCCCGCCGCTCGCGCACGGGGACGCCGCGGCATTCGAGCCCGAACGCCACGTTGTCTTCCACCGTACGGTTGTCGAACGAAGTGTAGTCCTGAAACACCATGCTTCGGTCCGACCCCGGACAATCGACGGGCTTTCCGAGGACGAGCACGGTGCCTTCCGTGGCCGGGTAATGCGGGCGCAGCGCCGCGATGAGGCGTAACACGGTCGATTTGCCACAACCTGACGGCCCCAGAATGGCGACGAACTCCCCCTTGCCCGGCAGATCCGGCACCGCGAACGTCACGTCGCGAATCACGGTGTGGCCGCCGAACCGCTTGGTGACGTCCGCGAAATCGAAGACGTTGGGCCCGGGGATGGACGCGCTCACGATCACTCCTCGACGGTGCGGTAGGGAAACAGACCGCGCTGGAACCAATACAGCACGCGATCGATGCCGTACGCGAGGAGACCGATGATCATCAGGATCAAGATGATGTGCTCCGACAATCCGCGGCGCTGGCTGGTCATCAACAAGTAGCCCAGGCCATACTGCGCGTTGATCAACTCCGCGAGCATGATGTACCCGAAGGCCAGGCCGAAGAGATGCCGGAGGCTGTTGTAGATGTCGGGAATTGCGAGCGCCACGATCACCTTCCTCACGATCTGGAACGAGCTGGCGCCCAGAGTCTGGGCGGTCTCCACGTAGCGCTCCGGCACGTTCGCCACCGCGGCGACGGCATCCGAGTACACGAACGGCACGCAGGCAATGAAGATGAACATCACCTTCTGCGTCTCGTCGATCCCAAACCAGAGAATCGTCAGCGGAATGAGCGCCGCCACCGGCAGGTTGCGACCGAAGAGCGCCAGCGGCGCGCCCGCGGCCTCGACCACGCGCCAGGCGCCGGCCACGATGCCGAGGGGTACCCCGATGAGGGCGGCGAGGCCGAACCCGATGAGCACCCGTTTCAATGTCGCGGCAATGCTCTGCAGAAGCGCGCGCTCGTTCAGCAGGGTCGGAAAGCTGCGAATCACCTCGGCGGGACTCGGCAGGATGACCGGCGACACCAGCCGCTCCTCAGGAGACGCGCCCATCGTTGCCAGCCACCAGACGAGCAGCACGGCGCCCATCGCCCCCGCGCCGACGAGCCGGCGCGTCAGCGGAGGCGGTGAAAATCGAAGCGTCAGGAGCGGGGGCTGCGATTCGGCGGGCATCTACTTGGGAGCCGCCGTCGCCTCCGCCGGGTAGACCTTGATTTCGACCCGCCGGTTCTTCGCATTGTTGTCGGGGTCGGCGGGGTCCGCCGGCTGGTCCCAGCCGACGCCGACCGCCGAGAACTGGTTCGGTTGGATCGAGGCGAATTTCCGGACGATCCCTTCTTTCACCGCATTCGCGCGGTTCAACGAAAGTTCCTGCACGAGGCTCTTCGGGATCTGCCCCTTCATCGAGGCGTCGGTGTGCCCCTCGATGATGATCCGCGCCGCGCCATACTGTCCCGCGAGCTTTCCGACTTCTTCGACGACGAAGCTCACATTCGGATCGTAGAGCTCCTCCACGTCTTTGCCGTCCGTGTGCCTCGTGACCTTCTTGGTGAGGTCCCACGAGTTCGGGAAGAAGTGGATGACGACGGTCTTGGTGAGAATCTACGAGTTCGGGAAGAAGTGGATGACGACGGTCTTGGTGAGAATCTCGTCCTTTTCGCCCCGCACCGAGCCGGCAGTCGCGGGCGCGAAATGAACGTCGTACTCGTTCTTCTGGCTCGCGTACTTTTGTTCCGCGCCCAGCTTCTGGATGATGGAGAAATCCATCACCTGATCGAAGGGCGTCTGCTCGGTCACGGCGTTGATCTTTTTGTAAAGGAAGTACGCCGTGGTCCAGGTCCGCTCGAAGTTCGTCGGGTTGTTCTGATTGAGGAAGAACTCGCGGTTCTCGGCGTAATTGGTCGAATGCGCGTCGCCGAGCATGCCGAGCGCGTCGCTTTCAGGAATCGAATAGCCGGTCGCCAGCAGCTTGGCGACCTTCTGCTTCGCATCCTGCGCCTTCAGATCGATCATCGCGTCGAAGATCCCGCGCGTCAGCCCCTCCATGATGTCGGGGTTGTCGTTCGCGAAGTCGGCGCGCGCGAACCAGACGTCGGCGATCAGCTTGTTGGCGGTCGCCGTGGTGACCAGGACCTTGTTGCCTTTCACCTTCTCGAGGTTGTAGATGTCGGGCGCCCAGCTCACGACGCCGGCGAGCCGTTTGTCTGCGTTGAACGCGGCGGCGGCCTGGAACGCGTCCTGCGTGAACTTGAAGTCGACTTCCGCCGGCTGCACACGAAGTAGTGCGACGGCGAGTTCTGCGCGAGCACGATCGTCTTCCGGCGCACATCCGCCATCGTCTTGATCGTGTCGCGCACCACGATGCCGTCGCCGCCGTTGGACCAGTCGACCTGCTGGTAGACGCGCGGCATGACGCGCGTGTCCTTCCGGAGCCCTTCCAAGAAGAGCGGCAGCATATCGAGGGTCGCCCAGCCGATGTGAAGGTTGCCGGCGGCGTACGCGTCGCGCATCGAGATCGGATCGTCAATGAGCACCAGCTCCAGCTTGAAATCCTTGCCGCCGGGCGTCTTCCAGACCTTGCCCGGCCTGAAGCCGTTGTTGGCGTAAATAATCGGGCTCCAGCCCGCCCAAACGTTGATCGCGAAGCGGACGGTACGATCTGCCATCGGCTTGTAGCTGGAGATCCCCTTGACCTCGGGCAGCCGCGACGCCGCCACGTACTTGTATTCCTTGACGGTGGTGATGCCGGAGCTGTCAGGCTTCTCGGCGTTGCCTCCGAGCTGCTTCAGGGCCGATCGCGCCGTAGCGCCACAAGGCGAGGCCGACGAGCCCGAGGACCACGAGCAGCACCGTGACGTAGAACGCGGGTTTTGGTTGGCCATTCGCCATATGTCAATCCTCTCGGGGCAGAACTTAACGGTCCGCCGCGACGACTCACGATCGTCTTCCAGGTTCGCCGCGCCTAACTAATGTGGGGCTCCGCCCCACACCCCGGCTCGGTCGCTCGCGAGGGCCCTTCGCCCCGCGCCGCTCCCTCGCGGCGCGCTGTGCGCGCCGCCGTTATGCGGCAACGAGAACAGAATTCTCGTAAAGCGCCGCATAACGGTCTATTCAAGGTCCGTCGCGGCTAACTTGTCTGTTTCTCGGTCGCCTTCTCCGTGGTCGCCGGTCCGAGGTCCTTCGACGTCTGCGCGATCGGCGTCGTCTCGGGCGACCTGATTCCGAGCTCGACTTCGAAATTCTGGAGCGCCTGCTCGGCGAGCTGCCCCCGCATCCGTTCCTCGGCCTTGATCTCCGCGATACCTTTTTCCGATAGATCGGCCGCGACGCGCACCTTGCCGCGATTCTGATCGATCTTCTGCTGGATGACGCTTTCAATCTCTCCGAAGTCGGTCGTCAGGTTCATGTCGAACGTCTCTGAAAGCTTGGCGATCTCGGCTTCGGCGGAGCTCATCTTCAGCTCGGCGTCGTACTTCTGAATCTTCTCGCGGAGTTCGATCAGTTTCTCGTTCGCATGCTGAATTTTCTTCAGGTTGTTGCCGTATGCAGTTTCGTGCATCTCGAGCTGCTGATTGTTGGCCGCCAGCTCCTCCTTGGCCTTCTGCAGCTCGAGCGCGAATTTCGCCGCCGTCTGCCGATCGCCGGCCTTGAGGTACGCCTTGGTCTCCGCCTCGAGTCTCTGCACCTGCGACCTGTTTGCAGCGACCTGGCGCGTGACGCGCTCGACGAGCCCGCGGTATTGCTCCAGGCCGATCCGGCCCTCCTTGAGCTGCTCGACAGCCCGGTCGTACTCGTAGCGCATCTGCGCGACGGGATCGGCCTCCCAGAACAGGTTCGCGACCTTATTGATCTGTGCCAGGAAAGCCGCCCAGAACTTGTGAACAATCACAGCGTCTCCTTTGAAGGGTACGACGAGGTTACGGCTTGACAGGTTCCCGTTCGCCGGCGCCGGGCGCTTCGGCGAGGATTTTGCCCTGGTAGATGCCGTCGAGCGCCTGGCGGAGCTCGGCGCCGGTGCCCGCGCCGATGACGTCGCCGCCGACCTCTTTCAAAAAGGCGAACTTCTGGGGGCTCGTGTCGAAGGCGACGAAATAGACCTGCACGGCGCCTTCGCTCTTCCGAAAGATCTCGCGCGCGACCTCGTCCGGCGGGAGCCCATTGGTGTTGTCGCCATCGGTGACGACCAGCAGGTACTTCCGGAAGACGCCGGCGCGGTACAGGTCCGGCCGTGCCTCCCGCATGGCGTCGCCAATCGCCGTGCCGCCGCCAGGCTGGGGCAGGGTCGCGAGCGCGGCCCGAATGGCCTTGCGATCGTACGGCTGGATCGACCGGAGCGTCCGGACGCTGCTCGAAAACGTGTAGAGACCGATCTTGATCGGAAAATTCGGACGCTTTGCGACGAAGGCATCGGTGGCGTCGAGCATCGCCTCGAGCGCTTCGTGCGCGACGACGGACTTCGGCCGCGCGTCGCCTGGCGCTTTATCGCGCATCGATCCCGAGGTATCGATGAGGATCGCCACGGCGGCGCCAAGACCCTCCTCGACTTCCGCCTGATACGTCGCGGTGGAGTCGACGGCCCGAGGCGGCGGAGTGTCGACGGACCGGTCCGCTCGACCAGGATCGCAGGCAGACATCCACGCCATCAAGCTGACCGCGGCCAGCCCGATACCGGT
>QHWL01000060.1:0-12043 GCA_003222555.1 Acidobacteriota bacterium
AACGTCACGACAGGAATACTCTTGGTGCTCGCCTATCCGACCAAAGCCCTCACAAACCCTATGTTCTACATCAAGCTCTCGCTCGTTGCGATTGGCCTGAGCGCGATGCAGAGGATCAAGACTCGAGTCTTCGACGATCCCGGGTTGAGTGAAGCCGCCATGGCCGCAAAAGCGAGGAGCATGGCGATCTGGTCGCTGCTCGTGTGGACGGGCGCGCTGACGGCCGGCCGACTGCTGGCGTACACCGCTCTGTATCTCGTTTACGGTGTCAGGGGTGGATAACATGAATCAGAGCCTGGCGCCTTGAACTTCGCACATCTCCATCTGCTGCTGAACCACTTCCCGGTCATCGGGACGATCATTGGCCTGGGTCTTTTCTTTCTCGGGTTGTCTGAAGAACACCACCACATGAGGCGCGCCGGCCTCATCCTCTTCGCCGTCCTGGCGTTCATCACGATTCCTGTCTTCATCAGTGGTGTCGGTGCCCAGGTGATGTTACGGAAAGCCGGTATATCAAACGCCTTGATTCAACGGCACGAAGGTGCGGCGATGCTGGCGCTGACGTTCATGGAAATGACCGGCGCCGTGGCCTTGGTCGGGCTCTGGCAGTCGTCTCGGATGTCCCGGCCCGCGCGCTGGAACATCGCCGCCGTCTTGCTCCTTTCGGTGGTGACCGTGGGGCTCATGGCAAGGACCGGAAATACTGGTGGCGACCTCCGCCATCCCGAGATAGGGGGCCTTCAGGAGCCGACCGGCATGGAGGGAACGCTGGGCTCGTTCGTTCACACGTTCGAGCCGGAACCCGACAAGATCAGCAACCTCATGGTCTTCACCAAATGGACGACTGCGTTCCTGATGGACCTGCATTTCATCGGGCTCGTCCTGATCGTTGGGACGATCGGAATCTACAACATACGAATTTTGGGAATTGCGAAGCAGATGCCCATCGCACCGTTGCACCGGCTCTTGCCCTGGGGGTTGATTGGCTTGGGCATCAACGTCGCAACCGGCATGGCGGCGTTTGTGGGCGCGCCCGAGGATTACACCTTCAACGCCGTCTTGTGGCTCAAGATCGTCGCGCTGGGCCTGTTAGGCTTGAATGCCGCGGTGTTCTACCTGACGGGTCTCTTCAATCACGTTGAGCGTCTCGGGCCCTGGGACGAGGCGCCGATGTCGGCCAGGGTTGTTGCGATGACCTCGTTGGTCCTATGGTGCGCCGTGATCACATTCGGCCGCTACATCCAGGTCTTTCAGCACAGCATTCCGAGGGTTTCGAACTAGCGATCAACGGATTCTGCTGACGATGTGGGCGGCGTCAGCCTCGATACAAGGCGGATCTTCCGTGTACACCGTGCTTGGGTTGAGCCTCAGCACGCGAGGCTCCGCCTCCCAGGGCTCGAGCAGAACGGCGGGGTCGTACACCGTGACTTGCCAGGTGAGGGTGTTCCCGTCGCGACGGAACCGTTCGACGACGCGCATGTCGCTCGTGTGGAACCAGCCAGGATAGCCGATCCACGTGATGTCGTTGAAACCGACGACATCGACAACCAGCGTATCTCCCTCCCAGTGGCCAACCGAGTCTCCCATGAACGTCTGGTCCTTCGAGTACACAGGGTGATGCGGCCGGCCATCGGTCGGTATCACTCGCCAGGTAAAAACGTTGAGGAAGTTGTTGACGTTATAGAGGAAGACCAGATCGTTGGCGGTCTGAAGAATCCTGGACGGCGGACCCATGCGGGGAAGCCCGCCAGGCAGGCAGGTAAACGATGAGTCCTCTTTTCCCCCGTTCAAATCCAGGTACTGCACCTTGTCCCAGAACTCAGGCTTGTAGAGAGGCGGATTCCACGTGAATCTCGCCTGGAGAACCGCATCTTTCCCCGAATAGTCATTGTTGCCATGCCTATAGTTCGTCGAGCGTGCCTGGACAGTGGCTTCGGGACTCACCTTCCCGCTGAGGAGCGCCGCTTCGTACTCCAGGTAGCTTGGGAATGTGAGTGCCTCGCCGTTCGGGCTCGTCACCCTGACGACCTCGCCGCCGCCACCTCCCCAGCGGGCGCTCAGGTCCGGGTGCCCATCCGGCATCCGTGGTGTGGCCGCTTGCGCCTGGGCGATCTGTGCACCGCGGCCGCCTCCTTGAGCCGCACGCATCGGCACCAACCACAACGCCGCGACGGCGGCGGCACCCAATGTGATCGCACTGCCGCGAGAAAGACGACGAGCCCTCATGGAAACCTCCGGCCGTCTATTCTTTGTAGTTCTGCCACAGGTCTATCTTCCGGCCATCCGGCAAGATGAACCCAAAGGCGTGCCCAAAGTTCGAGCCATCCTTTGCAAGCGCGATAATGGCGGTGTAGGTCTCCCCCACTTTGAACACGTCCTTGCTGGTTATCCCGATCTGGCGGAACCCGTTTGGACCACCTCCCGAGATATCCCAGGTCACCACTTTGCCGGTCTTCGGATCCTTGACGTCCATCACCCAACGAACGTGCGGGTTGATCCACAGCACTTTCGTCAAGACACCCTTTATCGTTGCCCTTTTGTTCTGATCGAACTCCGCTTGAACCGCGTGATGCGCGAAGGCGGGTACCGCCAGGCCCAGCAACACGACAATCGCCAGCGCACGTCCAGAACCGTCACGCATTCCACACCTCCTGAAACGGACCTCGAAATATCTACTGACCCGCCGCCTTCTCGAGACTCGCCGGCAACGGCATGATCACGTACGGGTTATAGGTGTCTGTCTTGGTGATCGCCAGGTTCAGCGTCGCGACGCCACCCTGCTTCGCGACAATGTGGCGTGGCAACAAGACCATGCTTTTCAGATCCTCGTCGTTCCAATCTCCGTAGTCCGAATACGTGACCTCGATGACGCGAGGGCCGAATCGGGTCTCCGTTCGCTCGATCAAGTGGCTGTACTCGCGTTTCACGCCGGCGGGATTGGCGTCGACCCTGAAAATCCTGGGGTCGAGCGTCGCCTTCATCGTCGCGCTCGAGAGTGGCGCCGGCAGCGGGAACGTGACGACAGGGGCCGCGCCTTCGAAGGTGAGCTTCGTCTCGGCGCCGGCGGCGCGAGCCGCCTTGATGACGCTCTCTGGAAACAGCGTCCAGAGATCGAGCAGCCGATCGTTGACGACTCCGGGTGCCGGAGTGGCACCGATGCCAGGCTTCGCCTCGTTCCATGCGTATTTATCAGCCACCACCTGAATCTGGCGCGGCCCGGGCCGCCCATTCGCTCCGGAGCACGCGAAATCCACGCGCATCGCCGGGACCGGAACCTTTTGCCGGCCAGCGGTGGGATATCTGATGCTCGCGAGGTAGTTGGCGAGCTTGCACGGCTGGCCGCCGACGTTCATGGTTCCCGTGGCCCAAATCTGCATTGTGAGGATCAGGTCGTCCTCACGCGCGCCGCGGAGCATGCCGAGGGCATCTGCGGCGTAATAGAGAACGGTCTTCAAGTCCGTTGGATTCCGCGCGCCCTGCACGCCACTCTGCGGCCCAAACGGCGCACTCTTCGATGCGCGCGGCGGATTTTTCTGTGCGAGGGGCGCAGTTTTCTGTGCGGCTACTGCAACGTGAGCAAGCGCGGTGAGTAGCGCCAGTGCCGTGCCAGCCGCCATGGCCAACGCTCTCGTTCGCAATGCGCGTCTCCTGAACTGTAGAGGCCGCTACGCTGGCGGGCGGCTGGTACCGTGCGATCCTACCCCAAAAGGGGTACACCTCATGACCAGCTTTTTTCAGCTGTCCGGGCGTGCCCGAACTAAACTGAACTGGTTTCCAGATGATTAGGCGGATCCGATTTCCTGCGCTGCTGTTGCTGTTCCTTGCGAGCGGCTGTGCTGCCCTGATTTTCGAGGTGACGTGGCTGCAGCTGCTGCAGCTCGTGATCGGCTCCTCGGCGGTGTCGGTGGGCGTACTGCTCGCAACCTACATGGGCGGAATGTGCCTCGGCGCGTTGGCGGTGCCTCGCATCTTCTCCACCGCGCGACATCCGCTGCGCACCTACGCGGCACTCGAGCTGGCCACTGGCGTCATTGGGGTCGTGGAGCTGTTCGCGATTCCGCTCGTCGGCCGGGTGTACTCGGCGCAAATCGGCTACGGACTCCTTGGTTTTCTCCTGCGCGGTCTCGTCTGTGGAATCTGTGTGCTCCCTCCGACCGTTTTGATGGGGGCGACGCTCCCAGTCGTCGCGCGCTGGCTTGGTGCGACGTCGAAGGACGTATCGGGGGTTGGACTTCTCTACAGCGCGAATACCGTAGGGGCGGTGCTCGGATGTCTGCTGGGTGGGTTCTATCTGCTGCGGGTGCACGACATGGCCATGGCGACGCTGGTCGCTGCGGCGGTCGATGGCGTCGTCGCGGCGTCGGCCCTCGGCCTGTCAGTCCTCGAACCCCACGGCACACCCTCTGAGGATTCCCACGGTCTGGCTAACCGCCTTCGCCAAGGCTACGCCGAAGCTTTACGCGGAGGCGGAAGCCAGACACGACGTACGGATCGCTCATGAAGACGTGACTGCGGGCGCGCCATGGTCCTGGGCGGTGTATCTGGCAATCGCGCTGTCGGGATGCACGGCCCTCGGCGCCCAGGTTGTTTGGACGCGACTGCTGTCTCTGCTCCTCGGCGCAACGGTGTACACGTTCTCGATCATTCTCGCAGTCTTCTTGTTCGGCCTGGGGATCGGCAGCTGCGCTGCAGCTTTGCTATCGCAGCGCGTGGGCCGTCCGCGGCTCATGCTGGGCTGTTGTCAACTGCTCCTGACCGCGGCAATCGCGTGGGCTGCGTACATCATCGGTCAGGTTCTTCCGTACCGGCCAATCGAGCCTACGGCATCCGGCAGTCCGTGGGTGGTCTTCGAGTTCGAGCTGCTGCGCGCCCTGTTGGCGATCCTGCCGGCGTCCAGTTTGTGGGGCGCAAGCTTCCCCCTGGCCTTGGCCGCGATCGCGATGAGCGGAGACGATCCGGCGCGACCCGTTGCTGAAACCTACGCGGCCAATACGATCGGCGCGATCGTCGGTGCGCTGGCGACCAGCCTCTGGCTGATTCCCTCGTTCGGCACACAGCGGGCCCAGCAGCTCTTCATCGGCTTGTCAGCGGTCGCGGCGGGCCTCGCCCTGATGTCCCCGGCGTTTTCCCCCCGGCCAGCGGCCTATCCCCGCGCCGGCGCGATGCGACCGAGGCCGCGGAGCCTCGGCCCCGCTGTGCTCGCAGCCTCGAGCGGCATGGCCGCGCTGCTGGCGTGGAGCGTTGCCCCCATTCCCGGAGTGACCATCGCCTACGGCCGAGCCGCTGCTTCCTGGATCGGGCACGCGCGGATTGTCTACGCAGGCGAAGGGATGAACTCGTCGGTCGCCGTCACGACCTTGCCGTCCGGGTCTTTGAACTTCCACGTCAGCGGCAAGGTGGAGGCGTCGAACGAGCTGATGGACATGCGGCTTCAGCTGATGCTCGGTCACTTGCCGGCGCTCGTGCACCAAAACCCGCGATCGGTGCTGGTTGTTGGTATGGGTTCAGGAGTGACGGCTGGCTCATTTGTCCCGTATCCCGAAATCGAACGGATCGTCGTCGCCGAAATCGAACCGCTGGTTCCGATGGTGATCTCGCAGTACTTCGGTCGCTACAACAACAATGTCGTACGAGATTCGCGGGTCGCGGTCGTCTACGACGATGCTCGCCACTACGTCCTGACGACGACCGAGAAGTTCGACATCATCACGACAGACCCGATTCATCCGTGGGTCAAGGGCTCAGCGGCGCTTTACACGAAGGAGTACTTCGAACTCCTGGCACGGCGTCTCAATCCGGGCGGCGTGGTGGCGCAGTGGGTGCCGCTCTACGAAAGCAGCCCGGACGTCGTCAAGAGCGAGATCGCAACTTTTTTCGACGTGTTCCCACAGGGCACGGTCTGGGACAACGGAATCGGCTACGACGTCGTTCTGCTCGGCCAGACGGGCGGGGCGACCGTCGACGTGGATCGCATGCAGCGGCGGCTGGATCGTGGCGACCACGCTCTGGCGATCGAGTCGCTCCGTGACGTCCGATTCGGGTCGGCCGTCGATCTGCTGGCGACCTACGCCGGGCGCGCGTCCGATTTGGCGCCTTGGCTGGCGCATGCGGAGCGGAATCGGGACGTCAACTTGCGGCTTCAATATATTGCCGGACTGGATTTCAATGTCCGTCAGCGGCAGCAAATCTACGATCAGATAATGGCGTACTGCCGTTTTCCCGGGGACCTCTTCGTCGCCTCCAATGAGATCAAGCAGCGGCTGAGAAAGTCTTTCGACATGAAGGAACTGTTGAGAAAATCTCTGGCACAGCGGCGCTCCAAGACTCAGGACGAAAATTGATATAGTGAGGTGCCGTGCCGGTTCATCTCGTCGACCACCCGCTGGTCCACGACGCGCTCGCCTCGCTGCGGGACAAGCGAACGGCTCCCGAAGGCTTCCGCCGCGCCGCCACCCGGATCAGCGTGCTGCTCGCCGCCGAGGCCATGCGCGAGCTCCCGGCATTGGACGTGATCGTCGACACACCGCTCGGCTCTGCTCCAGGACACCGGGTGACGCCGGACGTCGTCGTCGTGCCGGTGTTGCGCGCCGGGCTTGGCATGCTGGACGCGGTGCTCGAACTCGTGCCGCATGCGCGTGTCGGCCATATCGGACTTCAGCGCGACGAGCTGACGGCCGTCGCCTCGCAGTACTACTCCAAGCTGCCGGGGAGCCTCGATGCGAGCTACGTGCTGATGATCGATCCGATGCTCGCGACCGGCGGCAGCGCCGTCGCCGCGCTCGATCTGCTGCAGCGCGCCGGCGCCAAGAGCGTTCGCATCGTCTGTATCGTCGCGGCTCCAGAAGGCATCACGCTCGTCGAGCGGCGCCATCCCGACGTGGTCATCTACACGCCGGTCGTCGATCGCGGTCTCAACGAGCACAAATTCATCGTTCCGGGCCTCGGCGACTTCGGCGACCGCCTGTACGGCACGATCTGACCGCTTCAGCTCAGGTACTCCCTATGGCACCGCGACGAACCGACCCCGGAAACGAGCGCCGCGCGCAACCCCGCGCGCCAAGCGAGCGGTGGCAGACCGCTCTCACGGCGATCGCCCCGAACAAGATTCTGGTCCGCGGATACCCGCTCGACGAAATGATGGGGCGCCTGTCGTTCGCCGACGCCGTCTACTTGCTGCTGATGGGCGAGCTGCCGACCCCGGCGATCGGGCGCATGCTCAACGCCGTGCTCGTCTCTTCCCTCGATCACGGCGTCACGCCCCCTTCGACCCTGGCCGCGCGCAACGTCGCGACCACCGGCGGCCCGCTCAAGGACTGCGCCGCGGCGGGCATCCTGGCGTTCGGGCCGCATCACGGCGGCGACATCGAGTCGTGCATGCGGTTTCTCGACGCGGGTCTGACGCTCGTCCGCTCCGGACGCTCGATGCAGCAGGCAGCCGAGACGCTCATCGACGAATGCCTGCGCGATCACGAGGTGCCACCCGGGTTCGGGCACCGCTTCCACGCGCGCGATCCGCGGGCCGCGCGCCTCTTCCAGATGGCGCTCGAGCTCGAGTTGGAGGGCGAACACGTGCGGCTGCTTCGCGCCGCCGAGCGGGCAATCGAGGCGCGGAAAGCCCGGTTCGACCGGGCGCTGCCGGTCAACGTCGACGGCGCCATCGCGGCGATTTGCGCCGACCTCGGGTTCGCATACGAGCTTGGGAACGCCGTCTTTCTGATTTCCCGCCTGCCCGGACTCATCGCGCACGCGCACGAAGAGCGATCGCGGCAGCCGGCGATGCGGCAGATCGACCCGAAAGATCACGACTACGATGGCGCGGCGGAACGGCGGCTGCCGGAGGGACGGAAGTGAAATTTACAATTTACAATTAGCAATTTACAAAGGACAGGAACCTGATGAGTCAAGTTTGTCGATGATCATGAACGCGGCTCGATCGCCGCTCCCGGCGGGCGCAAAACCGCTGCTGACGCCTTTTCCGAAGTGAGCGACCGTCGAAAATGCGACGTTTGAACGCAGGGTTCGCAGAACACGCTGAGAAATCATGGGGCATTTCTTCTCTTCGGTCTCGGCGGTCTCTGCGTTGAACGTGTTTTGTTCAGGCTAGTCGGAGCCTTCCCGCCTGACGCGCTTCTCTTCCAATTGGGCGTATGGCCCGGCGCCATATACAACCTTGCCGCCGACTATGGTGAGAAGCGATACCGTGCTGCCGATCTGTTCGACCGGGACAGTCATATAGTCCTTTGAGAGAACCGCAAGATCGGCAAGCTTGCCGGCCTCGAGCGAGCCTCGCCGGTCGTCTTCGCGCGCGACCCACGCGCTGCCCATGGTGTAGAAGCGCAGAGCGTCGGCACGGCTGGGGGTTTCCGGATCCTGAGGCCCGCGCGTCTGTGTCCCGCTGGCCGTCTTGCCGTCGAGGAACCACTGCAGCACCGTGAACGGATTGTAGGTGGAGACGCGGTGCGCGTCTGTCCCGGCGCTGACGACCACTCCTATTTTCTTGGCCGTCTCGACCGGCGGCATGCGGCGAGCCGCCTCGGCGCCTTCCTGTTTCAGCACCTGATCGCCGCCGTTGTACATTTCGTCCTGCACTGTCCACCCCATGCCGAGCGCCTTCATGCGCTGGAGACTCTGCGGCGAGGCGTTATTGAGGTGCGCAATCGTCCATCGCAGGGGCGCGATGGGCACGTCCTTGTTCACGCGCTCGAAGATCGTCAGGAGCTGATCGACGTTCTTGTCACTCCCCCAGTGCATGGTGACCGTCATGCCACGGTCGGCGGCCCATTTGACGATGTCGTAGTACTTTTGCCGGTCGGCCTCTGACGCCAGGCCGTTGATGCCGTTCATGGCCCACGTGATTCGCTCGCCGATGCCGTTGAAATGCAGCATGTCGTCGCCAAATCCCATCGGCATCATGGCGAGGTAATTCTTGTATTCCTCGAACTCCGAACCGGGCGTCATGCCGTTCAGGCTATACGCCATCCGGATCGTCAACTGGCCGTCGCGCCAGACTTTGAACAGCGCCTGATAGTCCTGGGGAAGGACGTTGTTCCCGCCGGGATCGACCACCCCGGTGAGGCCCAGGCGATTGAGCTCCCGAAAGAATTCCTTGGTGCCCTCGACCTGCTCGTCGAAGGTCGGCTTGGGCAACTTGTCGAACATCGTCACGATGTTGCTGGTCACCACGCCAGTGGGTTTCCCGCTGGCATCCTTTTCCATCTTTGCGTTGGCGGGCAGGTCGGCGTCGCCGTTGATGTTGAGTGCCTTGAGCGCCGGCGGCGTCATCATCACCCACCCGTAGCCGAGCTGCACGTACACCGGATTGTTTGGTGCCGCAGCCACGAGTTCGGCCTGAGTTGGCCGGCGCTTCTCCTTGAACGCCTCCACGGTTGCCGGCGGCGTCACAACGACCAGCCAGGCATTCGGCTTCATCCTCTGCGCCGCCTGGCGAATGCGGTCGAGGCCTTCGGCGAGAGAAGTCGCCCCAATCCAATTCACCTCGGTACTGAAGGTTTCCGCCGCGCGCGTCGCATGCATGTGGTTATCGATCAGGCCGGGGATGGCGGTGCGGCCCTGGAGATCGATCACGCGCGTGCCGGGACCGGCAAGCTTCCGGACATCGGCGCTGCTGCCCGTCGCCATGATCTTGCCCTCGCGTATGGCGAGCGCCTCCCGGACCGAAAACTGGTTGTCCACGGTGAGGATCTTGCCATTTACCAGGATCGTGTCGGCGCTTTGGGACCATGCCGGAGCGACATCGATGAATCCCACGACAAGGAGCACCGCAATCTTCATGGCGATGTCGCCTGCGACCGAGTTCTTCATGTTCATCTCCTGCGCGCGGTAGCCTCGAGTCCGCCAGTCGCTGCTGACCGCCAGCAGCCCGTCTATTGTGTCTCAAGAGCACTCTCGTCGTCGCGGGCAAGTCAAACGGGCGGATTTTCGTTCTTCGGCAGGACCTTTCGCAGTCCGTAAGGACCCAACTATCCGAGTCCTCAATCGACGCCTGATCGCGCGCGTGTGTTGATGGCGGTGATTGTGCATCACGCGCCGCTCGGCCGAACGAGCGCCCGCGAGCTTCTCGACGTTTTCACTGAGAAGGCGGGGATGCCTGCTCCTTCTGGAGTCCCGTACACAACAGTCGGAAAACCAAGGAGGTCAGCCATGAGTTGGTTCAGATCTCTGGTTCTACGGAAGCTTATCAGAGGCTTTTATCCGTGACCTCTGTTCGTATCCGTGACCTCCGTGGTAGAACATTTGCGGCGGTAGACGGCGTTGGAAGTCAGTTTCATGGAGGGCACATGATGAATTACCGTAAAGCGGTCCTGCTCCTGGCGGCTATTCCCGTGCTCGCTGTGCCCCTTATCGCGCAGCACAATGAGCGGCACGAGGGGCCAGAGCGCGAGTTCCGGGCGGATTTGAGGGGGCGCAACGAGGTGCCCTTAACGCTCTCCGCGGCGCGAGGAACACTCGCGCTGACGGTCAATGACGCCGATACGTCGGTGCACTTCGTCTTGGAATACTCGGGCTTGCAAACAACCGTCGCGGCTTCCCATATCCATGTGGGTCAACCGAACGTCAATGGCGGCGTGACGGTCTTCTTCTGCGGTGGCGGTGGGAGACCAGCGTGTCCGCAGGCGGCGGGAACGGTCGAGGGTGATTTTACGGCGAACGACGTGCTGCCCCTCGCAACACAGCAACTCGAGGTGAATAACCTCGCGAAGTTGCTCAGGGCGATTCGTGCTGGAAAGACGTATGCCAACGTTCATACGGCGACGAGCCCTGGAGGTGAAATTCGAGGACAGATCCACGACGACGAAAAGGAACACTAGACTTCTCAGCCTTCCACGAAAAACCGAACGCAAACCACGACGCGCGCGGCGCCAGCCGGGTGCCTGCCCGAGGCAGGCACCCGGGGAACGATCTTCAGAAGGTGCACCACCACCGCTGTCGCGCAGCGGCAGACTCGCATCGGCCGCAACGAGCACCGTGTGTTCGGGTCGCGCCGCGAAGGGGTACGACCTCTTTTCGGCCTCGCGCAGCCCGTTGGCCGGTTTCGCTCGTCGGTTTAGGACTGTCACCGCAAGCTGGTCGGGCGTAAGATACGTCCGGGTCGGACGTTGTGGTCCATGACCCACGAAGGAGGAGCAGCGTGGAGCCGATCTCGCGGCGTGGACTCTTCAAGATGGGCGCGGCGCTGACGGCTGCCTCTTCACTGGTTCGCAGTCTGGGCGCGGCCCAGCGTCCCGCCACGGGTCAGGATGCTGGCACGTTGCAGTCGGCCGCACGCACGCCCGTCAACCCCACGCACCACATCCTGCTGCGAGGTGGAACCATCATCACGATGGATCCGGCCCTTGGCGACTTCGCGAAGGGAGACATTCACATTGAGGGAAAGCACATCGTGGAGGTCGGCCGCGATCTGAGAGCGCCCGCTGGCGCGGAGGTCATCGACGCGGTGGGTACGATCCTTATTCCCGGATTCGTGGACTGTCATCCGGCATTCGTGGTCCGCAACGTTTCGGCAGATTATTCCGGATGGCCTGATCGCGAACTACATGGCGACGACCCACCAGGGCTTCGGGCCGTACTATCGTCCGCACGACATGTACGTGGGCAATTTCATCACGGCGCTCGGCTGTATCAATGCCGGCATCACGTGCGTCATCGACAATTCTCACAACTCGCGAAGCGCCGCGCATTCCGATGCTGCCATCGAGGCGCTCTTCGACTCGGGCATCAGGGGCGTGCACGCGTCGGGGCCGCCTCAATTCGGCACGTGGGACAAGCAGCTGCCCGCCGATTGGGCCCGCCTTCAGAAGAAGTACTTCACGTCAGACGACCAGCTGGTGACGCTGCGCGCGTTCGGGGCTGCGAACCGCGAAAATTGGGCGCTCGCGCGCAGCCTGGGGCTGAAGATCCACGCGGACGGCATTTCCTCGGAGCTGGTGGAGGCGTTCGCGGAGGAGAAACTTCTCGGACCGGACTTCACGTTCAATCATGCCAGCGGGCTGACCGACGCGGCCTGGCGTCTGGTCCGCGAGAC